>NZ_QPEX01000046.1:300000-518901 GCF_003335505.1 Bremerella cremea | reverse complement strand
ACGAAGCGAAGTCCTTACAACGCTTGATACGAAACAAGAAGGAGTCGCCGCGTTCCTAATACACGACGGTTTCTTGTTAACCGGCGGCTTCGACGGCACCCTGTGCCGCTGGCGGCTTGAAGAACGAAAGCTTCCTTCCCAAGCCAGGTGAGCAGGATCGCGTCGGCACTCAAATTCCAGCGTTGTCCGAACAGGCTGAGTTTTACCGGAGCCTGCAAGCGATCGAGGAGTTCGCTGCTTCCCTTCGCCGACACTCTGGCCGCTATATTGCACCGTGGGAATGCGTGCTGCGAACGATCGCCAAGTTGACGGTAGGCGATCGCCCTAATCGCAAAGAGCCCCGCCAGGTCAAACGCCGCCCGAAACCGTACAAGCTCCTCCAGTCAGCCCGAAAGTCGATCAGAACCCGAGAGGCTACAATGAGTTAGAGATTAAATTCGTGCCATTCGGGCCTGGCGTCTTTTGTTAGTAAGGCTATTTGTCATGCACTACCACGATTAAGCGTGTGGTAGATCGAACATTTCGTGAACTTGCCCTTGGTTATCTAGTTTTCTATTGTCGCCTCTTCTTTAACAAACTGAAACGGGCTGACGACCTCGACCGGCATGTCGCTGGTGTAGGTTTGGCCGCTGAGATTATCGGTGAAGGTCGAACGCAAGAGGAATTTGCCGGGTCGATTCAGTGAGATCTGCATCGTAAGCGGAAGCTGGGCGTTCAATTTCTCGGCAACGCTGAGGGCCCGCTTGTGGTCTAAGACCAGTTCCGTACCGGCAATCGGCTGGCCATCTTCGGTAAAGGCTTTCACGCTGTGCGTGATGTCGATCGCGTAGTCTTTGACCGTGTACTTAGTGATATCGCAGTTCAGATAATAGAGCTGCCCCGCCGTAAGGAATTGTCCGGCAGCCACTTTATCGTGAGAATCTCGCGAAACACGGAGGTTTATAGCAGATAGCCCTTCTATAGGCATAAAACGAATAGGAGCAGATAGAATGGTCTTCGTTCCTTTTTCTTTCTCCGTCAGATGAAGTTGAATTTCCCTTACCGGTTCCACAAGTCCGCGATCCGGATTGACACCGAACTGTAAGTATCCCAGAAAAAAACGATCGCCAAAGCCAGCTAAGACTTTAGATTCACCAAGGGAGAATTCGGTAACGACACGTCCGTGTCCGTCAAGGAAATATACATGCGATGCTTGAGTGGTCCTGCCGCCGTGGTTGGGATCTGCAAAGCCGAGTGTAGCCCAAATATCCTCCCCCATCAGAAAGTCCGTTGTCCGTGCCACTCCGTACTTGCCATGGGTGAGAAACATAAACGGTTCGATATTATCGCTCTTCGAATCCTGCCCAGTTCCGGAGATATCGACCGGCAGTTTCATCGATGTCGTCTTGCCAGTCGGTTGGTCAACGGACTCTTGAGAAATCGAGAATCGACCTACTTTATTGAATTGCAAAAGGGTCGTGTCCCAAAATCTCTCAGGTAATCTCTCTTGTTCCGGGACAGTCGTAGTTAGGGTTACTTCAGCAGTCCCCCCAAGCAGCGTTTTTGAGTCGAAGCGATAAAGGTCTATTCTTGATCTAACGCGAAAAGTACGGTCGTCAAATGACATATTCATAACTCGCGTACCAAGCGCGTAAAATCTGCCAGGTTGGAGCGTTGGCCCGCTTGGGAATTCGTGATTTACATCAAGAAACCATGAAGGTTCCGCATTGCAAAAAGACTTTGGCTCCTTCCAAATGAATGGTTTCCTAGCTTCGATTACACGTCCCGATGAGAGGTGAGTGATTGTAACAACAAGTGTGTAGTTGCCCGGAGGAATTCCCTTTCGATCACTGTCGATTTCCAAAGTTGTTTCAAGAGAGTCACCGCCTAAGACCTGGGTATAGTAATTCGGTTTGCCTTGGGTCTTCAGTATCTGCTGGTTGTTCGAATCTACTACAATGCCGTCTATTTGAATCTGTCCCGTGTATGGGCGACTATCTTTGAGCCCCGTTAAGCGGAGTGAGACGAAAAGTGTTTCGCCTGTATAGAAGACGTTTGGGCAAGGCTGTCCAGACTCTCCATAAGTAAATAACAGATCTGCCTGAAGTGAATCATCCGCCGAAGCGAAAGAGATCGATGCAAATGCAAGCACAGCAGGGAGTGCGATGTCACGAAACAAAGACATTAGAAGTCACCCTGGTTTTACATGAATAATTTATCAGCACAAAGAAACGACAAGCACTCATTAACGCTTATAAACAACTTTAATGCCATAGTTTTCAGTTCCATCTTCTAGGAGTTGTAGTGCAGACTCAAATGACCACCCGCTATGGTCACCCCACGGCGATTGCGCCATGATGGGTAATCTGCGATAATTCGGCAAGTGCATCTTAGGCGTTTTGCGATGTTTGTTTCGCGGCCTGGGTTTGCTTGGCAGGGAGGTTATCGCATGTCTGCTTCTTCGTCTTCGTCCGCCGCTTCCATTCAACAGCACTTCGCCGATTTGACCGATCCGCGGACGCGGAAGGTAACCTATCCGTTAACCAACGTCGTGACGATGTCGCTGTGTGCGGTGCTCGGTGGGGCGGACGATTTTGTCGCGATCGCCGACTGGGCCGAAGACAAGAAGGAGTGGCTGGCGCAGTTTCTCGACATGAGCACTGGCGTTCCTTCGCACGATCGCTTCAATGCGATTCTTGGTGCGCTCAAGCCGGCCGAATTCGAAAAGTGTTTGCTCAGTTGGATCACCGCGCTGCTGGAGGTGACCGACGGCCAACCATGTAGGTCCTGCGAAGCCAGGTTGATCGTAGCAAATCGTATCCGCAAACTGGTGTGCTGCGAGGCGAACATGGCTAGAGGTAAAAGATCAGTTAAAATAAGTGTTCCGTCAGTTATAATGGCTGTGCTGGAGATCTGGCCCCCATTCGAAGCTCTGCCAAGCGATTCTTCTTAGTAGCTCAAAGCAACCTGTCGCGAAAGGAACGGCGAGGGAATGAAATCCGCGATTGTTGTTACCTCGCTTGCGTGGCTGTGCTGCCTGACTGCCGTGATGAAAGCGGCCCCCAAGGTCGAATCTGATACTACGCCAATCGGACAGGACGAGGGGGCGAATCTTGAGAAATGGATATTCCCGGCGTCGTATCGTTTTCCCCGAAAGAAGGCGTTGCATGTCGGAATCATTCTGCCTCATCCGCTGAAGAAGATCGAAAAAATCAATTTCGGCCAGCCCAGTCCTGGGGGACGCGAATTTCTTTTTGAACTCTCGCTGCATTTCCCGGCGGGTGATATCCGGCGAACCAGCAAGGGGCAAATCATGAGTGCCCAAGATGGCGACCTGATTCCGTACTTCGACCACGTTTACCGGGTGAACTACCAGGGAGACGACGTAATCTTGACCGACATGACCAAGCAAGTTCCCCCGAAAATGGTTCCCGCAGCCACGTCTCGAACGGTCGTTTTACGTGAGACGCTGACGTCTCTCTTTCGGAATTGGGATAGCGGCCCCGCCCAAGGGACTCAGCAGGAGTTCGAGTGGATCGATCTGGAAGAAATCGATGATGAATGGGAGCGAGCCAAGTTGTATCGCATCCCGGCAACCCACACGTACACACCCAATGACCAAGGTGGCTGGACCTACCAGCAAACCTCGTCGGAGCCAAGCAGGCAGTGGGTGAAAGTCGGGGATGTTCTTCCAATCGGCGGACGTGCAGTCCTGGTGAAACAGATTGTCGCTCCCCGTCCGATCCCAAATGTCGGCCGACCGGTTGGCTGGATCGAGTTCTCCTTGGCAGATAAGTCCGAGGATGAAGAGAACTAAAAGATCCCCAACGCAAACAAGCTGTACCGCACAACAAACCCTGCCACAACCACGCTGACCATGCTCATCAGTTTGATCAGGATGTTGAGGCTGGGGCCGCTGGTATCTTTGAAGGGGTCGCCGACGGTGTCTCCGACGACGGCGGCTTTGTGGGCGTCGCTGCCTTTGCCGCCGTGGTGGCCAGCTTCGATGTACTTCTTGGCGTTGTCCCAGCTTCCGCCGCTGTTGGCCATGAAGATCGCCAGGCAGAAACCGGTGGTCAAGGCTCCGACTAACAAGCCCAGCACGCCGCCGACACCTAGCAGCCAGCCAACGGCGATGGGCGTGATCAAACCCAGCAGCGAGGGGACGATCATTTCCATTTGGGCCGCTTTGGTACTAATTGCGACTGGCGCGGCATAGTCAGGCAGTTCACTCCCATCCATAATGCCAGGCTTCAAATGGAACTGCCGCCGAACTTCTTCCACCATCCCCTTGGCAGCCCGGCCGACCGCTTTCATGGTGAGCGCGCAGAACACGAACGTGGCCATCGCTCCGATGAAGATCCCTACCAGCACGCGCGGGTTCATCACGTTCGCTTCGTAGTAGTTGGTATAGTCGTTGAGGCTGGCGGCATGCACATGGATAAGCTGGTTGTCGGTGCCGGCGAAGATCAGTTCCGGCTCACCCTCGGTGCTGACCACCTCGACCAGGCTTGGCGGGATAGGCGCTGGCTGGCCGTCGGTGCCGAGCTGTTTCCATAACGCTTGGACCTTTTCGTGTCGTAGGTCGCCTGGCATGGTCAGGTAGCCATGCACGTGATCTTCGCCGTCGTGGTTTTCTTTGTAAACGACGAAGCCAGGGCTGATTTTGGTGGGGGTGTCGTACTCGACTTGGGCGGCGACGCTGTCTCCCCAGCGGCGAAAACCTTCTCGTACTTCCTCCACGTAAGCGGCCATCAAGGCCAGCGCGGTTAGCGCTGCAGAACCGATGGCAAACCCTTTGCCGGTGGCGGCTGTGGTGTTGCCAAGGCTATCGAGGGCATCGGTCCGTTCTCGCACGATCGGTTCGAGGCCAGACATTTCGGCGTTGCCGCCAGCGTTGTCGGCGATGGGGCCGTAGGCGTCTGTAGCCAGGGTGATCCCCAGCGTGCTGAGCATGCCAACCGCAGCAATGCCGACGCCGTACAAACCGAGCGCGAACAGGCCAGGGTCGTTGAAGTTCCAACCGTTGGCACAACCAAACGCCGCAATGGTCGCCATCGTAATCACAACCACCGGAGGCCACACGCTCAGCATGCCATCGGCGATTCCCCCGATGATGATCGTGGCGGGGCCGGTCTCGGATTGTTCGGCGAGGTTTTTGGTGGGGGTGAATTCGTCGCTGGTGGCGTACTCGGTCCATTTACCAATCAGCCAGCCAGCTGCCAGGCCGACTAAGATACTTAGCGCCACGCCAGGGATGGTCACGCCAAGCTGAATCGCAGTCCCCGGCACAACCGGCATCAACAGCGTACAAATCGCGATTGAGAGTACCGCCACGGCGACTGTCGAAGCGTTAATGCCCCGGGAAAGAGCCGCCAGAAGATTCTTTTGATTGGCGTCTTCTTCAGTCCGCACCAGGTAAACGCCAGCGATCGAAAGCAACGCTCCGGTGGCTGCGACTAGCATTGGCAGGAACAACGCGCGAAGCTGGGCGTCGGCGATGTTTTCGTAACCGGCTGCCGCGGCCAGTCCAGGCGAGGCGAATGCGGCTACGCCTAGCGCGGCGGTGGCCAGAATACTACCGCAATAGCTTTCGTACAGGTCGGCCCCCATGCCAGCGACGTCGCCGACATTGTCTCCGACGTTATCCGCGATCGAGGCCGGGTTGCGCGGGTCGTCTTCGGGGATTCCTTTTTCTACCTTGCCCACCAGGTCGGCACCAACGTCGGCCGCTTTGGTAAAGATGCCGCCTCCCACGCGGGCAAACAATGCCTGACAACTGGCGCCCATCCCAAAGCAAAGCATGGTGACGGTGACTTCCAGCAGCGAGAGGTGAAAGATGCCATATAAAACGGCGAACCAGATAGTAATGTCGAGCAGTCCCAGCCCCACCACCGTTAGCCCCATCACGGCGCCACTGCGAAATGCGATTTGCAGCCCTTGGTTCAACGATCGCTGTGCCCCGGCCGCGGTGCGGTTGCTGGCCAATGTGGCCGTTTTCATGCCGATCCACCCGGCCAAGCCTGAGAAGAGCCCTCCCGTCATAAACGCAAAGGGAACCCAGTGACTTTGCACTTCAAACACAAACGCCAATAAGGCCAGCACTAAGCTGATGGCGACAAAGAAGATCGCGACGACGGTGTACTGCTGGGTGAGATAGGCGTTGGCTCCTTGGCGCACGAAGCCAGCGATCTCTTGCATGCGGTCGCTTCCTGGATCGGCCTCGACCATTTGCTTGAAAAAGAAATAGGCCTGAATCAGGGCCCCCAGCGAAGCCAAGAAGACGAACGACCACAACAACCAGACGCCGAGACTCATGGTGCCATTCCTTTGTAAGTCGACGGAATAATCCGAGGTGCGAAAATCGAGGGAGGCGCGCCACTACCGAAGTATTTCTGCTGAAGATGTCTGTGGATCGCAAGTTCTGCCGCTTTGATCCACATGATTAGAGCTTGTTATACCAGAATAAAGGGGTGATTCGTCAATTTGTTTAGGGTAAGTCCCCCTAGTTTCTGCGATAATGGTGCTTAGCGGCCCTTTGGGCGGTTGGATGTCTCTGCTCGTACGGCGAGAGTGCCCCACTAAGTGAGGGGTAATTGCCAGCCAGCAAGGCCGTTAATTGCCGTAAACCTCCTAAGTTGACTTCTGTCCCCCCTGGACGGGCAGGTGAGATTCCTTGAGGAAAGGGGAATAATCGGTGCGCAAATTTGTTGGCTTGATTGCTCGCAGCGATTAAGCTTTAAGAGTCGTGTTTCCTACTTATTGGTAGGGGAAGCATCCGCGTCTGGCTGATTGATAGGCAAAGCCGCGTTGGATCTTGTCTTGGAATCATCTCGAAGTCGTTAATCGATTCGCCGATATTCGCTTTCGGTGCGAATCACAGGAGCATCTTTCTTATGAAATGGCACATGGTTGGACGATGGGTTGGCTGCGTGGCCATGCTAGGCATTGCGGCTACTACGGTAGTTGCGGCAGAAATTGCAAAGGACGCGACCGACGAAGTAGAAACGGTCGAGATGTTCCAGGCGATCGACAACGGTGACATCGAGGTGAAGTTCATTCCGATGAGTTCGGAAAGAGGCACCATGATCTTCACGAACAAAACCAAGAAGAAAATGCGCGTCGAATTACCAGCCGCGTTTGCCGGTGTACCTTTGGCCCAAAACTTCGGTGGCGGCATGGGTGGCGGCGGCATGGGCGGCGGCATGGGTGGCGGCGGTATGGGCGGCGGCATGGGTGGCGGCGGCGGTAACCAAGGCATGGGCATGGGCGGCGGCGGCATGGGCGGCGGCATGGGCGGCGGCGGCATGGGCGGCGGTATGAACCGCGGTGGCGGCGGCGGCGGTTTCTTCAACGTCTTGCCTGAAAAAGTCCAGAAGCTGAAGATCCAAGGCGTTTGCCTCGACCATGGGATGGAAGATCCGAATCCGAAAATTCCTTACGAATTGAAGCCGATCGCTTCTTACACCACCAAGCCTGGCGTGGCTGAACTGTGCCAATTGCTCGGTCGTGGCGACATCAATCAACGAAGTGCTCAGGCAGCCGCTTGGCACCTAAACAACGACATGAGCTGGGAAGAACTGGCCAACAAGCGAATCCATCACTTGATCGGTCCTGACACCCCGTACTTCAGCCCACAAGAATTGCAAGTTGCCTACAAAGCAGCTGAGTACGCCAAGGAAGTCGCTAAAGCTCGCGAGAAGAAGAACGAATCCTCGTCTTCTTACTCGCCGGTTGCGGAAGGCAACTAAGCGACCACAGCGGTTGGCGAACTTCGCCTAAGATGAATCAGCACGATTCGGGGGACGCTCTTGATAGAGCGTCCTCTTTTTTGCGCTGAAGTAAGTTGCTAGACAGGCCGCATGGTGGCTTAACGGCCGCGTAGTAGCCTCAAATCGCAACCACTTGGCTAAGCGGCTTTGGGGATGATCGCTTGGCTTAGCTCTTGATAGCGCTGTTTGAGCAGGTCGAGCTTGGTTTCGTTCAGCGTTTCTTGCTCGCGGCGTAGTTCGGCGAGTTGGGCACGGACGAGCGATTCGCGGTCAGAGAGTTCTCGTTTGGCACGACGCAGTTCGGTGAACTGCCGCTGGGTGTCGTCTTCGAGCTGAACTTGTTGTTCTTGGATTTCCAGCTTGGCGAGTTCCAACTGGTGCAGCAGGTGCCGAATTTCTAGCTTTGACGATTGGTGACGAGCCTGGCTGGCCTTGTCGAAGTGATCGGCGGCTTGATCGGTTTGTTGGTCGAGTCGTCGACGCAGCGCCGACGGTATCCGCACGCGAATCTCGGCCCAGGCCAATTCCAGTTGATCGCGAATGACTTGCAGTTCGGCGAACGCCAGTTCTAATTCCTGCTGGACACCGGCCTGATCAGCTTCGCGGCGTTCGATGTCTTCGAGTTGCCGTGCTAGCTGGACTTGCTCTTGTTCGAGCCAGTTTTGCTGTTGGGAGCGGCTTTGCTCTAGTTCTCGCTCGACTTGTTGAGCATAACCAGCAAACTCTTTCTCGCGCAAGTCTTGCAGCGAGCGGGCATTCTTGAGCAGCGCCCATTGGTGGGCCAATTGCGATTCAGCCTCGGCCAGTTTCTCTAGGCGAACCGTTACCCCGTCGTTGATGGGTGGTTCGGCAGAAGTCTCCGCAGCTTCGCCACGCCACTTTTGGCGCCAGGAGCGAATCTTTTCTTCAATGCTTCGCAGTGGGTTGGAAGCCGCAGGCGCGGAAGCGGTTTCGGGCGTTGGCGTTTGGTCAAACTGCTCGGCTTGGGCCAGGGCGGCGCTACGCTGCTGGCTTTCGAAGTTGGCGAGGCGAGCATTCAATTCCGCTTCGCGCCGGTCGAGGTCAACTTGACGATCTCGTAACAGCCGGGCCAGTTGGTTGATCTGACGCCGCTGCCAGTCGGGTAGCGTTTCGAGATCGGCGGCGGAAAGGTCGACCCCTTGGTCTTCTTCCAGCATGGCGGAATGAGTTGACTCGGTATTGGTCTCGTGCGGCGGATCGATCCGTAACTCCGGCGACTCGTGCGGCGATGGCTCACGAGGCTGAGGAGTTACGTTGATTGGGCGATTGGCAGAAGACTTCATGGCGAATCAGTGCAGGAGGTCGGCGGACGAAGATAAAACGCGCGGCCATCTCTTCGCATCGGCATGATCCGCCTGAGAAGTTGAGTTTAACGGCTAGGGCGATTAATTTGCCCAGGGTGTTGTCAAAACTATCGGGCTAGCAAAGAACAAAACGGAGGGGGTAACCTCCGTTTTGCTAGCAGTTTTCGGCTTCAAGCGAATCTCGTCGACTAGCCCTTGGCGGCGTCGAGAGCTTGTTGCAGGTTGGCTTTGGGCTGGTTGCCCAGCATCTGATTGACGACTTCGCCGTTCTTGAAAATCATGATCGTCGGAATGCTTTGAATCCCGTACTTAACCGCCAGGTTGGGGTTTTGGTCGGTATCGACTTTGCCGACTTTGACCGAACCTTCGTATTCGGTGGCTAGTTGGTCGATCACGGGAGCCAGTTGGCGGCAAGGCCCGCACCAAGGAGCCCAAAAGTCGACCAGGACCGGCTCGCTCGATTTAAGGACTTCTGCATCAAAGTTTTCTTCGTTAA
Organism: Bremerella cremea; assembly: GCF_003335505.1. NCBI lineage: Bacteria > Pseudomonadati > Planctomycetota > Planctomycetia > Pirellulales > Pirellulaceae > Bremerella > Bremerella cremea. Next base: position 509,329 of record NZ_QPEX01000046.1, on the reverse strand, counting down.
ATACGTTGGCCATGATGGCTACTCCCGATCAAATGAATATGGGTGTACGTTTCTTAAGTGGTCTGAAAAAATTTCGCTCAGCCGAACCGCCTGTGGCGCGCGAAATCCGGTTACGACTCCATAGAGTTGCGGATTCCAGCGAGGTTCACAAGCCGGGGGCCTTCCTTTTATTATGGGGGCTGCGCTGGCTGGGACAACCGCCAAGAGGCGGATGGTGCCAAACCCACATCGTTGTAATCTACGATGCAGAAGCCTTGTTAAGGGTTACACAGGGTTAGCCTGCCGCGAATCGAATTTGCCTAAAATCCCTTCAATTCCCCGTTTAAGATCAATCATGACGGTCACGATCTATCACAATCCGCGCTGTACAAAGAGCCGTCAAACCCTGGCCAGGCTGCACGATCAGGGGATCGAGCCTCAGGTGATCGAGTACTTGAAAGAGCCGATCGACGAGAAAACGCTGAAGCAACTGCTCAAAAAGCTGGGCATGAAAGCCGAGCAACTGGTTCGCCAGAAAGACCGTACCGCACTCGGTTTGCCCCGCCCTGAAAGCGAGGCCGAGACGATTGCCCAGATGGTCGCCAACCCCAAGATCATCGAGCGACCGATCGTCGTGGTAGGCAACCAGGCACGTCTGGGACGCCCGCCAGAGAATGTGGACGAGATCTTGCCGTAACCTTCCGATAGCGGTTAACGTTGCCCCAGATTTCAATGAAAGCCTGAAACCGGTTATACTTCGAAGGTTTTCCCAAACTATTCCATGCTATCCAGGACGTCGCTGGCGGGGTTTCGCTGAGGGCTGCCTGGGGGGCATTTGTGCTTGTCGGGCCACTTTCGGGCGGTCTCGACGCAATATAAAAAGACAAAAACCAGTATGGCGAAGTACATCGTTCGCTATGGGGCCATGCGTTTTTTGGGCGTATTTACGGCCCGAGCCAAGGACGAATATGGTCGCGACGACAAAGTCATCATCCGCACTAAACGTGGTTTAGAAGTCGGTGATATCTTGTGCGAGGCAACCGACGAGGCGGTGAAGCAGTTGAGCGATCCGGCCTTCGGTTCGATCATGCGCGCCATGTCGGAAGAAGACGAAAAGCAAACGCAGCACATGAGCGGGGATATCCGCCGCGAAATCGATACGGTGCGGCGGGTCATCTCCGAGATGGATCTGCCGATGCAATTGGTGGATATTGAACATCTATTTGGCGGAGAGCGGGTCGTCGTTTACTATCTGGCCGAAGCCCGCGTCGACTTCCGAGATCTGGTGAAAGCACTGGCCTCGGAATTGCAAACCAGAATCGAAATGCGGCAGATTGGTGTCCGAGACGAAGCCAAGCTGCTCGCCGATTTTGGCGATTGCGGGAAGCCGGTTTGTTGCAACACGCACCTGAGCGAAATGCCTCCGGTCTCGATGCGGATGGCCAAGCTGCAGAAGGCAACCCTAGACCCGACCAAAATCTCGGGACGGTGCGGGCGGCTGAAATGCTGTCTCCGTTATGAGTACGATACCTACGAAGAATTACAGCGAGACTTGCCCCCGATCGGCAGCGAGATCGTGACCGGCAACGGACGCGGACGCGTGTTGAATCACGAGATCCTCGCGGGACAACTATTGGTGCGGATGGAAGACAACCGCAACATCATGATCGATGCCAGCGAAGTGCTGACGGTTTTAAAACGGGGTAGCGGCAACCCCGGAGGAAGTTCGCGACGAGGAAAACGTCGCGACAAAAAAACCGGCAGCGAGGATCAAGGCGACGACACCCCTAACAATCAAGACGTCAGCGAGGAATAAACGCATGTCCGAAGACACTTATTCCGCATTCATGCAACTTTTGAAAGACGACCAGCGCTTTCGCATGGAAGCGTATCAGTTCGTTCGCGAAGCCCTTTCGTACGGCCAACGTTTTCAACAGCAAGAAACGGAAGACGACTTGGCTGAGGAAGAGGAAGAAGATCTCGAAGACCTCGACCTAGAGTGCTTCGACGAGGAAGACGACGTGGAAGGGTGGGAAGAGGAAGAAGAAGCCGAAAGCCACTTGACCGGTCAGATGCTTTGCCAGGCCATTCGGCACTACGCCACACAGCAGTATGGTTTGCTGGCCAAAGTGGTGCTGAACTCGTGGGGCATTCACACGACGAGCGACTTCGGCGACATTGTTTACAACTTGATCAGCATCAACATGATGAAAAAGTCGAAGACCGATCGACGTGAAGATTTCGACGATCAATACGATTTCGAGGATGCGTTCGTGAAGAATTTCGACTTTCAATTCTCGGAAGAATCGGGACCGGCATAACATGACGGCGGCCAAGCAAGAGAAGAAGAAAACGCGGCAATCACATCCTCCGGAGCAACCCCATACGGTGCCCACGTTTCTTCCGACCAACAACCCGCCCAAGCCCCATCTAGGGTTTCTGGTGGCGATGGTGGTGGTCGCGGCGCTGTGGATTGCACTGCTGTTTTACTTGGCTCTGCAACAGGTTGGCATTGCTTAGCAGCTTGCCAACAAACGTCGCTTCAAGTTTGCGAATCTCTGGGAAGCGAGTCGACTTCCTGCGGCGAGGCATAGGTGGGTTCGGAGTCGGGAGATTTTGGCTGCGGCTTGTCGAGGGCTGATTCTGCTGGGGCCTCTGCCAGATCGCGCGGTTCTGGGACACGGTAAATCACCGCAATCCCAATCACCACCAGCACGGCCATCAGCACCAACGCCCAGACCGGAATGGGGAATAGCCAAATCGAAATTCCCCAACCTAAAACAACCGTGGCGATGGCCTGAATTTTGACGCTCGTCTTGATCCCCTTCCGTACTTCCCAGTCGTACAAAATGGGACCGAAGTAGGGCAAATCGAGCAGCCGGTCGTTCAGCTTGGGGAACGACCGGACCAGAAAATAGCTGGTCACCAGCAAGAAGGGCGTTGCCGGGACGATCGGTAAGATCATCCCGAGAATCGCCAAACCAAAGAAGAACCCCGCGCAGCCCAAGTAGAGCAAGCGTTTTGTCCACGAAATCGACGGTACCGGAGGATGGGTCATCGTAGGCTGAAGTGGACCTCTCCGGATGGAAGAACCAGGGAAGACACCGGTGGCTTCTTGTTACTCCCCTAGGTCGGAATAAAACGTCAGCAAGTTGCCATCGGGATCGAAGAAGCCAAACTCACGCGTTCCGAACGCCGTGTCGCGCAGGGTGGTGTCGGAGGCGAAAATGCCCAGCGGTTGAAAAACGCTGTACAAGTGTTCGACATCGCACACGGCAATACGAATGTTCGGACGCTCGACACGATCCCAACTGGACGAATCGTGCCAGCGGAGATGAATCTCAATCCGATCGCGCCCCACTGCGGCATAGCGTGGGTCGTCGGCATCTTGGAACGATACGCTGAAGCCCAGCTTTTCGACATAAAACTGGATCGACTTCTTCACGTCGCGCGAGGGCAACACAGGGTTAATGGCTTCAAGCAGGAGGTCGGGCATGAGGGTGAGAGGCCTTACTTAAATAAACGTAGGCGAGTAAGGCCGTCCTCACGGGAAACGACGACCTCTAGCGGGCCTGAAAGAATAGAGCGATCTCCCTATAAAGCTACAAATGAAAACGCTTTCCCGCAACTCTCTTACCTTAGGTAGGCGCAACCAATAACCGCCGCTAGCGCAAGATTAGGCACTGGATATGGCCGACTCAAGGCTATCGGCATGCCGGAAAGGTGACGGGCTGCTTGGGTCGTCCGAGATCATTTTGCAGATCCGAAACATGCCCTCTAAATCTTCCGAAAGATTGCAAAACATGATCCGCTCGTCCGGGTTGGGCACGCAGCGGCGAAGATTGAGAAAGGCCAGAATACCGGTACTGCTGACGAAGTTCACCTTGTTCATGTCGATCACCAAGCAGCGGTGAGGGACGCTTTGTGCGTAATGGGCCATGCCGTCACGAATCGCATAGCAGTCATCGGTCTCCCGCATTTGCTCGACCTGAGGTGTGAGCACTAAAACTTCGTCAATTACGTTGTGGTGAACCAGGTCAGTAGGAGCATCATTCATGAGAGGACTTTTCTAGATAAAAGTACAACGCGAGAAATGGAGCGTTTTTTCTAACATCCTCTACCGAAATGGGTCGGTCAACTCCCTGATTTCAAAAGCTTGGTAGGTTTCTCAGAAGTTCAAGCGTGTTTCTGCTGGGTTGCGCGTTTTGATGGCTGCCGAAAGGGGGCCGACAGGGGTAAAATGTGCTTCGTTTCGCGAACTGTCACCGCCGGAGGAAAGCAGGTATGACTAAGCCGATGGAGATCCCCACTTCTGGACTTACGACCGGCGATTGCATTGCCCAGATGCAACAATTACCAGAAGGCTCGATCGACTTGGCTTTCGCGGATCCTCCTTTTAACATCGGGTATAAGTACGATGTTTACGACGATCGGCGGACCGTTGACGAGTATCTCGACTGGAGCGAAGCGTGGATGAAAGAGGTCCACCGCGTGCTGAAGCCTAACGGCGCGTTTTGGTTGGCCATTGGAGACGAGTTCGCAGCAGAGCTCAAGGTTCTGGCCACACGCACGCTGGGTTTTCATTGTCGCAATTGGGTGGTGTGGTATTACACCTTTGGCGTTCACTGCAAAAGCAAGTTCACCCGCAGCCACGCCCATATCTTTTATTTCACCAAGAACGCCAAGAAGTTCACGTTCAACGACCAGGAAATCCGCGTTCCCAGTGCCCGCATGTTGGTTTACGGCGACAAACGAGCCAACCCGAAAGGACGCGTTCCTGACGATACCTGGATCTTGCGGCCCCAGGACGTCCCAGAAAGCTTCAGCAGCGAGGAAGATACGTGGTACTTCCCCCGCGTGGCCGGAACCTTCAAAGAGCGGGCCGGGTTCCATGGCTGCCAAATGCCTGAGCAACTGTTAGGACGCATCATCAAGACTTGCTCGAACGAAGGGGAAGTGGTGATGGATCCCTTTGCCGGCAGTGGCTCGACCTTGATCACGGCGAAAAAGCTGGGCCGCGAGTTCGTGGGCTACGAACTCTCGGAAGATTACGCCAATCAGGTTCGCAAACGTCTTGATAAAGTCGAGGTTGGCGACGCGCTGGTCGGTTCCGAAAACCCCCTGACCAGCGCCCCCAGCACAGCCAAGGGAAAACGCTTGAAGCAGTCCACCTTCCTGGCAGAGTAAAAGCGTTTTCAAGATCGGAGCTGAAATCAGACTTGAAAAAGGTGTCATTTACACCTTCGCATAAATCAACCAGCAGTCGGCAGGCGATCCCACACTTCGAAACTGGTCGCGTACTGGTTCTTCTCGTCGGCCGGAATCTCTTCCGAAGATTCGAGTTCCCACTCGGCGAAGTTCAGCACAGGGAAATGCGTGTCGCCGTCGGGAATCAGGGCCTGTACTTTGGTGAGATAGAGTCGTGTCACCTTGGGGAGCAGGGCCTGATAGATTTCCGCTCCGCCAACCACAAACGCTTCGTCTGCTGCGTGACAGGCCGCGATGGCATCGGCCACGTTGTGGGCGATCACGGCTCCTTCTACCGCATAGTTGGGATCGCGGGTGACGATAATCGTTGTGCGGCCTGGCAGCAAGCGTCCGATCGATTCGTACGTCTTGCGACCCATGATCATCGGATGCCCCATGGTCAGGCTTTTGAAGCGTTTCAAATCATGCGACAAACGCCACGGCATGTCCCCCTCGCGACCGATCACCCAGTCTTGGCTGGCCGCGACAATCAGCGAGATTCTCATACGGCCACCGGGGCGGAAATATGGGGATGCGGGTCGTAGTTTTGCAATTCGAAGTCTTCGAACCGAAACGCGAACAAGTCCTTCACCTCGGGATTGATCTTCATCGTCGGCAACGGACGAGGCTCGCGCGAGAGTTGCAGCTTGGTCTGTTCCAGGTGATTCAGATAAAGATGGGCATCTCCAAACGTGTGAACAAAGTCACCAAGCTGAAGATCGGTGACCTGGGCGATCATCATCGTCAACAACGCGTACGAAGCGATGTTAAACGGCACGCCCAAGAACACATCGGCGCTACGCTGATACAGCTGGCACGAGAGCTTTCCGTTGGCCACGTAAAATTGAAACAGCAAGTGGCACGGCGGCAACGCCATGTGGGGAACGTCCGCCACATTCCAGGCCGAGACAATGAGCCGTCGCGAGTCGGGATTGGTTTTAATCTGCTCGACCAACTGCGTTATTTGGTCGACCGACTGGCCACTGGGGGTTTGCCAGCTGCGCCACTGTTTGCCATAAACGGGGCCGAGGTTGCCTTCTTCGTCGGCCCATTCGTCCCAGATCGAAACCTTGTTCTCGCGCAGATAACGAATGTTCGTATCGCCTTGCAGGAACCATAACAGTTCGTGAATGATCGATCTCAGGTGCAGCTTTTTAGTGGTAACGGCGGGGAAACCTTGGGCGAGGTCGAACCGCATTTGATGGCCGAACACGCTGAGCGTGCCGGTGCCGGTGCGATCGTGTTTCTCGGCGCATTCATCAAGAATCCGCCGCATCAAGTTGAGATACTGCTGCATCGTAAATGGCTGCGAACAAAACTAGGGAAATAACAACTCAGGTGCCCGCTTTTCATTTTCGTGGGCATGCGTTGCTCTGCTTCGCATGCTCACGAAGACGAGAGCATGGCACCCATCCACACAGGACACCATCGCTAGCGGGCTGGCTATCGCCTACGAAGGCAACACCGATTCGCACTTGTGCATGTATGCGATGCTGTCTTTGACCAGCGATTCGATGCCGGGCTCGTAGTCGAAGACTTCGACCGAGACCCAACCATTGTAGCCGACTTCCTTCAGGGTTTGGAAAATCGGGGCAAAATCGACGTCGCCCATGCCTGGCCCACGTTTGTTGGGATCGTTGGCGTGGAAGTGGGCGATGTGCGGAGCCGTTTCGCGAATGATTTGCGGAATCGGTTTTTCTTCCGCGGACATCGCTTTTACGTCGAGATGGATTTTGCAGTTCGGCGAATCGATCAGGTCCATCAATTCCATCCCCTTCTCGGCCGTATTCAAAAAGTCCCCTTCGGCGGGGCCGAGGGGTTCCAGGGCCAGCGTCACTTCGCATTGCTCTAGGGTGGGCATCGCGCGGCGGATACAGTCGGCCGCCAATCGCATTGCTTCCGATTCGCTGACGCCGGGCAACAAGTTCCGCTGCTGGGGGCTGCCGAGAACCATGATGCTGCCACCTAAGTCGCGGCAAAGGCGGGCCAGCTCGCAGAAATAGTCGCTTGTCTTTTTCCGAACGTCGTTGTCTGGGGTGGTAAGATAAAAGCCTTCGGTCTTGGCCAGCAGCCAATGCAGCCCTACCACGTCGATCTCGGTATCGGCGATTTCTTCGCGTATTCTCGCGCGCGTCTTGGGCGATACGTCGTAAGCCGTTTGGGCGAGAGTGAATGGAGCGATCTCGATTGCGCTGTACCCAGCTTCTTTGGCGTGGGACAAAGCATTCTTGAACGGCCAATCTTGATAGGTCTCGTTGCAGATAGCGTAGCGGAACATAAGCGTCTCGAAATCGCCCACTCTCAGCGAGAGAAAGCTAGGATAAGCGGTGAAAATTGGCGTGGGGTAACCGGTGCCATGCCGTCGTCTTCGTCGGCATGCTCTTCTCCACTTCGTATCCTCACGCAGACACAGAGCATCGCACCGGTCCATTCAGATCGGACAAAACACTCGTATTCGTATGAGAACCCTACGTTCTATGCCAATCCCCCTTCGGTAACAACCGGCAGGTCACAGAGCGTCTCGCAGAATTTGTAGCAGATCGTCACGCGTGGGGGTGCGGGGATTGATGTTCATTAACCGGGAAATCGCGAACGATTTGTCGGCGAACTCCGGCAGCATCGCTTCGGTTACGCCCAGCGTGCTCAACTTCTCAGGAATGCCGATCAAGCTTTTCAGTTGTTCGACTTCGCGAATTGCCACCAAGGCGGCTTCCATATCGCTACCGTGATCGCCAATCGGGTTTAACAGCTGAGCAATGCGGGCCAGCTTTTCTTCTCGCTGAGGCAAGTTGTACCGCATAACGTACGGCAGCAGCAGCCCGTTGCCGGCTCCGTGGCTGCAATGCACGCGGCCACCAATGGGGTATTCCAACGCATGCACGACCGCGACGCCGCAGTTGGAAAACGCCAGCCCGGCGAGTGACGCTGCCAGGGCCATCTTTTCGCGGGCGACTTGGTTGTGGGGCTCGTGAACGGCGGCAGGCAGATACCGCCCGACCAAGGCAATGGCTTCCTCGGCCATCAATTCGCCAATCGGCGTGCAGCCGCTGTATGGAATTGCTTCGCCGGGTTGGGCGGCAATCTCTTTGGCATCTTTGGAAAGATACGCTTCGACCGCATGGGTCAACGCATCGATCCCGCTATCGGCGGTGATCTGCTTGGGGCAACTGAAGGTCAGTTCTGGGTCGACAATTGCCAGCGCCGGTCGCATGAACTGGCTAAGAATACTGACTTTCATGTTTGCCGCGCGATCGGTCAGGACGGCCGATTGCGAGACCTCGCTGCCGGTTCCGGCAGTCGTGGGTAGGGCGATTACTGGTGTGATCGGGCCTGGTACGTTGTCCCAACCGAAGTAGTCCTGAGGTTCGCCACCGTGTGTGGCCAGCACCGAGGTGACCTTGGCCAGGTCGATATTGCTGCCACCGCCGAGGCCTAAAATGGCATCCGGTTGAAAGGTCGTCGCCACGAAGGCGGCATTCTGGGCGATCGACAAATCAGGCTCAGCCTCGCTGCCGTCGAAGACTTCGACTTGCACGCCATGCTCGCTCAGGTCGTCGTGCAGCGGCTGGATCATGCCCAAACCGGAAAGGGTTGAATCGGTGACGATCAACACCTTACGATAGCCGCGCCGCACGGCGTGCTTGCCTAGTTCGTGTCGCGAACCGCAACCGAACGTAAACTGACCCGCCGAGAAAAAGCTCCAAGAGTTGGCCATGATGCGTCTTTTCGCTTACGCCTCTTTGGCCATCAAACGTTCCAGGTACTTCGCAACCAGGGTGGCGTCGTCTGATTTGACCAGGTGGTCGATTTGCTGCTGAGGGACTTCCAGCTTTTCTAAGTGACCGATAATGCGTTTCCAGACGGTGGCTCGCTTCTTCCCTTCGGCCAGGTAAAGCTCGGTGATGTTTTCCTGCAGCTTCTGTGTCGCGATGGCGTCCTTATTGTCGTAATACCGCTTGATGATATTTTGTTGATGCTTGGTGTAGGACTTGGCCATCAGGGGCATTCCTTTTGCTGTTTCAAGAAACCAAATAAGACCGCAGGGAAGTTGCGGTCGAACGTTCATCGTGACAGAGTCACCACAGACTGTAAAGCGATCGGCTTTTCGTGGGGAGGAATTCCAGCAATTTTCTGGCGTGGTATCACTGCTGGCAAGGCACTGCCGCAATGCCCAATAGCAAGCGGCGAAGCACGTCCCTCTCTCGGGAAGGGGAGAGAGGGACGCCTCGCAGGTTACTCGCCGCAGCAGGGGCAACGCTCAGGCACAATCACCGTAAGCGTGGCGGTGTAGGCCGTTTTCTCGAAGTCTTCACCTTTGGCATCTTCGTCGGTCAGGTGAGCCACCACCAGGTATTGATCGCCACTCTTGGGCGTGAAGCTGGCTTCGCCTTGCTGGTTGGTTTTCCGCTCGTACGTTTCGTCAAAATCCTCTGCCAGTGTTTCGCGTCGCGGAATGAACGAGACGACGGTATCGGCCAGCGGCTTACCATGCAGCAGCAGCTTCACCGTAATCGGCTTGCCTGGCCCTAGCGGGGCGACTGGGTTCTCGATGGGAACCAGTTCCAGCGCATGTCCCAGTGGTTGGTCGAAACCGGTCAAGTCGCTCGGTACCTGATCAAGGCTATCGCTGACGATGAAAAACGTTTTGCCGCTCTTGCGTGCGCGGATGGCGGTGCCGTGGTTCACGATCTTGTCGAGCGTGTGACTCACGGTGTAAAGCCCCGGCTTATCGGCCACGTACTTGGCGTTCCAAAAGCCTTCTTTCGGAGCATAGCCGGTATCGACGGCCACGCTTTGGGCATCGAACTTTTCGCCAGAGGGAGAGATAACCGTCCAGGTCAAACCTTCCATGCCGATCTTACTCGCTAGTTTGAAATCGCGATGATGATTGCCATGGTTGCCGAGCTTCAGGTCGGTGTAGATGGCATCGCCGGTGCGGACGATGTTGGTGTTGGTTTCGACCCACGTATCGTGTGCCGTAGCTACCGAGGCCAACGCAGTGAAAATCAAGGCGAGCGATATGAGTGATTTCATCGGGTAATCCTGTTTAGAGTTAAGATTCTGAGGAAGTTTCAAGAGCCGAGTTAAGGTTGAGTTAGCTCGGCCAGCATAGCTAAGGCCGCCGTTCGTTCGGCCTCGGTATAACGGGAAAGGCTTTCGCTCCAAGGCGAGTCTGCCGGAGTTTGCAACGCCGTTTGCATTTGTCCCAAGACATACTGCCGAGCCTCTGCCGGTAAAGCCTGAAAAAGCTGACAATGAATGGTGTAGCTGCACGGGTATTTGAAGATACGTGTCGAGAGATCGAACTCTCGCAAACTGCGCCCTTGCGAATCGAAGGGACCACGCCGAGCGAACTCGGAAGCGAAGTCACTGGTCCCTTGCACGGGCTGCTTCAAGGGATTCTCATCGATGAACAACAAGTGTTTCACCAACGCATCTGCTTCTGCTTGCCAGTTAGGCGGCGAAGATTCGCTTTCTGGCTGGTGCTGGCCTAATTGGTAAGCGTAGTTCACCCGCACCATCCAGTTATGGGCATCGATCTGATGCTCGAAGACCAGCAAGGCCACAATATCGCTATGGGGCGTTAGGTGCTTGCTGACATCGGTCAAACTTGACAGGTCGGTCACGTTGAGACCGTGCGTATTAACAACCGGCTGCTTGGGACGTTTGCTATCGGGCAATTGCATGTTGCCCAGGTGCGCTGTCTCGCCGTGAGTCCCACTAACAAACCAGCCCCCCCAGCGCTTTTCTAGCGGTGAAGAATGGTCGGTCCGAAAGCTGCCAGCGGAAATGACCGGTTGCCCGGTCGGATCGGTAAACATCGAGCGAGCTTGGAGCCCGGGAATTCGTTTAGTACGCGACGAAGCATGGCAAGTCATGCAGCGCGCGACCTGGTGTTGAATCATCGGCTGGCCGTTGTGTGCTTCCATGGTATAGAAGACAAGCCCCAAACGCGGGTCCGGCACAATCAGCTCGAGGATGCCCCCTGGAACATATCCAACATAAGCATCGTCGCCGAAATAAAGAGCCCGCGGGTTTTGTGGCTCGATCAAAGGACGCTGCATACTGCTTTTTAAAAACGTCAGCATCTGCGAACTTTCAGGGACTTCTAGTTCCTGCAAGACGGCACGCAGATAGCCTTGGTCGCCGGACGAAATCAATTGACGTTGGCCTGATTCGAGTTCGGTTTGCAAGCGAGAAATGGCGGTCTCGGGCGTCGCTTGCGAGTAATGGATCGGCGCCTCTTCGTAGTCCAAGGGAGCCGCAAAGCTCCCTCGAACGACCAAGCAGACGACGACCAACGACAGCCAACCACTGCCCCGGCAAGGCGAGCTTTGATTTTGTGGTCGCGTCATGGTTACTCTCCTGCTGGGGCCGATGAGGTAGCGGCAGCGGCAGGCATTTTCAGGCAATGGACGACACTGCCGGTGCGAACCACCAACGAGCCGTTTACCACCGCGTAACCATACTGAACGTCCTCGGCAAAGGTGAGTCCATCACGCGTGGTCGGACGCCCCGAAGATTCTTCTTCGGTCGCCTCTCCCTCTGGCTTGGCAGCGGACGAGTCACTTGAACCGTGGCGTCTGGTTTCACGCCGCTTGATATCGGCTTCTCCTTTTTCAGTAGCACCGACCATCAACTCGTTCTTGGACAAAACCTGATACTTCGGGCCAGCCGCGATAACCGTGGTCAGGCCATCCTTGCCAAACAGATAAATCCGTTCGCCTACGCCCAGCGGGGTCGCCCAGCATGGCTGGCCGCTCCGCTTGATGTAGACACGCTGGCCAGTTTCCGCATCGAAGCAATAAAGCACACCGGTACTGGTGACCCAATAAGCTAAACCGCGATAGATCATGGGTGAACCGAACGTGGGCATCGCCTTTTCGGCATGCCAGGCGATGGTGGGCTCGAAGGTTTCCCCTTCTGCTTGCACGTTCATCAGGAAGTTGGATTGGCTGGCTTCGTTGATATGTTCGTCGTGCATACCAGGCGAAGCCCCCACCAGGAACCGACCATCACCAAACGGCAGCGGTGTACAAGCCCGGTTGCCGCCGACATCTTCAAACGTCCACAGCATTTCGCCGGTCTGTGGATCGTAGCCATCGACACTTCCGGCCGAGCTACAGACGATTTGCTGCTTGCCGCCGATGGAAAGGATCGTGGGGGAAGCATAGCTTTGGCGGCTGAACCGTTCCGTTTGCCAGCGTGTTTCGCCATTGCGTTTGTCGACCGCCAAAAGGTACGAAGGCCCTTCGTGATCGACCAGAACAAATACGGTATCTGCCGTTTGGGTGAGCGAAGCGGCCAAGCCGATCCGGACTTCAAATTCGCCGTAATCTTCCGTGAGTGAACGTTCCCACAACGGTTCGCCGTCGTGGTTCAACGCGACCAGGTTACCGGTCTCGAAGAAGGCAATCACCTGCTGCTCATCGACCACCGGGGTAGGAGCCGAGCGGCTTTGAAAATAGTTGCTGCGTACCGGCTGCGAAGATTCGCCCCGCCAGGTCCACAGAATGCTGCCGTCCGTAAGTGAGAGGCACGTCACCAGGCATTCGTTTTTCATCGAGCCTGCAATCGAAGTCACGAAAACTTTGTCACCCCAGATCACTGGGCTCGATTGCCCACCACCGTCCAGCTTCGTTTGCCAGGCGATATTTTCTGTGGGGGACCAGGTTAGCGGTAAGCTCGCTGGGTCGAGCGGGGTTGCGTTGCGTCCGAGAAACTCTGGCCAGCAAGGGGTAGCAGACCGAGGGGGCTCGTCGGCGTAAACGCTGGTGGCGAGTACGCCCAAGGTGAGTAATACCCAAGCAATAAGGGCTCCCGTCGTTGATGGGAGCGTGCTTTTATCGTGAATCATGGAAATAACCTTAAGAAGTTAAAGAAGGAAGGATCGATCTACGAGGCCGCCAGTACGTGACGGCCTCGATTGCGAATTGACAAAGTTGCTAAGTGATTGGCTAATGCTTTAGAACTCGCCTAGCACTTCTCCTCCTCCTTTGGTTCCCAAGGCTCGCCAGGTGGCTAGATTGATAGTGTCGGCGATGAAGCGAACCGAACCATCGGCCAAACCAACTTGCACGCCACCTGGGTGATGACTGCGTGGGGCGAACCAGCCGAAGCCGTTGCGATGCACATCAGGCACCGTGTTGTTAGGGGTCATGTAGGTATTGAACGAATTCAAATGTTCGCGCCCCCAAATCCAAGAGCTGCGGCCCCGCCCATCGATATTGCCAGCACCACTTGCGGCGGCAACCATATCGGGATTGTGGCCGGGTGCCCCGGTGAAACCTTCACCGCTAGCTCCCATGCCGCCGCCACGATAGCGTGCCATTTGCCGCTGCGCATTGGTCACTTGGCCGCTCCCTTCCGACTTGTCGCCCAGCAGCGACTCGGAAAGAACCGCCGTGTTCGACGAACCATCGGTCATGTCACGAAAACCGGTTTGCGACCCTTGCCAGAACATTCCGTTGGTGGCTGCTCTGGTGTCGTAATTCGAGCCAGTCCCATCGCCGGTGCAGACGACGTAATTGGTGCCAGCAAACGAGTAGTCGCCGGTGTTGTCGTTCGTAAATACCGGGTTTTCACCGTCGCTCGGGCAGAGGAACAGTTGCACCACCGTCTGAGCTGCCGGGCCATGCACCGGATTGAGGTACTGACTTCCACCAGAGCCCAACATCAGGGGAACTTTGAAATCGATCAGCTCTTGCAGGTTGCCTTGTTCGACATAGGGCAAGACCTTGGCTTGAACGCTGAAGCCGTATTGGCTGATGAACGGCAAACCAGGGAATTTTCTAAAAGTGCTTTCGTAGTTATGCATCGCCAAAACCAGCTGTTTTTCCTGGTTCGTGCATTGCATCCGCCGAGCGGCCTCGCGGGCTTGTTGCACGGCGGGAAGTAACAAGGCGATTAAGACACCAATGATGGCAATCACCACCAACAGTTCGACCAACGTAAATGCGGATTGTTTTCGCATGGGAGTAATTCCTTATGGTAAGCGTCTCGGTGCGCGTAAGAGGGTTAACGCACACGCGGGAAGAGACGTTGAAAATTTGAGTTAGAAGCCGGAGGTCACTTCGCCGCCAGCACGCGTAGCGATTGCTCGCCAGATAGTAAGGTCGATCGTTTCGGCAACGAAGCGAGCGCTGCCGTCGACCAAGCTAACCTGAACACCGCCAGGGTGTTGGCTGCGTGCACTGGTAAGTGCGAAATTGTGATAACCGTTGTGGCAGTCCGGTTTAATCGAGTTAGGCCCGTGCCAGTGGTTGTAGAGCGTGTCGTTCAGGTGACCGTTAATCCACTTGGAGCCGCGCTGCCCCGACCACTTCGGTGCGTTGGCGGCAGTGCAAGCCGAATCGGTGGTTTGCGTGGAGGTCGATAGCTCGATAACGCGAAACCGATAGTCACCGGTCGGTGGGGCACTGTCGGTGCCGTCACCAAGCAGGTGTTCGCTGAAGACAACCGTATTGCTTGTCCCGTCGATCACATCCCGAAAGCTGTTCTTCGAGAGCGAGTAGATCAGCCCATCTGCATTGGCGTTCGAGCCGTCGTCGGCGGAGTTGTTCCTCTCGTTGATACCGCTGCCCATCGAAGCAGGATAGCTGATACCACCGTAAAGCGAACCGGGAACCTTATCTTTGTCGCTGGGGCAAAGCAGCATTTCGATGGTTACCTTGGCGGCTTCTTCATTCTGAGTTGGGCCACCAAAGGCAGCCATCGGAGGCTTCGAGAAATCGAGCAAGTCTTGCAGGTTGCCTTGCTCGACATACGGAAGCAGTTGCGATTGAGGCGACCAAACCATGGGATACCCCAGTCCGCCCGGAGGGAATTTTCCCAGGGCGGCATCGTAGTTGTGCAGTGCCAATCCCAATTGCTTGAGGTTGTTCGTGCACTGCATCCGCCGAGCGGCCTCGCGGGCTTGCTGAACGGCGGGAAGCAGGAGTGCGATCAAGACACCGATGATGGCAATCACCACCAGCAACTCGACCAGCGTAAAAGCGAGTCGTTTGTGCATAGGTATTGAGGAATATTTAAGAATGTGTTGATGCGTATCGTAAGAGTGTGCCAGCCGAAGAACAGACATTTCGCGCAGTCTGTAACAG
The DNA here is from genome assembly GCF_003335505.1 of Bremerella cremea. Lineage (NCBI taxonomy): Bacteria > Pseudomonadati > Planctomycetota > Planctomycetia > Pirellulales > Pirellulaceae > Bremerella > Bremerella cremea. The sequence continues at coordinate 494,003 of NZ_QPEX01000046.1, read as the reverse complement.
ACCGAGACGCAAAACGCAGACTAAGCGCGCAGCAGGGTACCTCTTAGCTAAAGGGATGCAAGAACACGCTAGGCCCGCGGTGGTGGCGGGTCGGGGGCGGCTCGGAAAGAGTTGGGCCGCAAGGAAGAAAAGGTAGGGAGCGGTTCGCTCGTAAGACGGACCAATTGCCCCTGGCCAAGATCAAGCTCGAGAACGGGGGAATAGATTAACGTGACGCTGGCCAAAGCATGGCAGCGCATGTCGTTGGTGAGCGAAATCGGTATCGACGTCTGAGTGTCGTTTGCCGATGAGGTTGCCTGCGATTTCGCAGCCGCTGGGCCGCGACAATCGGCCGCTAGCATTGGCTTCGGCTTTGATACGGGTTGGGCCGCATGGTGGTGATGGCAAGTCGTATCGTGTTTTGGAGCCGGGTTCGGTGGCATGCCACAGAATTCGGACGAATGATCATGCTGGGGCGGAGTAGCTTTCTGAGCATACTCCGGCGGCTCGATCTTTTGCTTGGCGGCCCAGGCCAGCTTTTCGGCACGGGAAAAACAGCAGCAATGCGTCCAGCAATTACGGGCATTGCGGCAGGAACAAGCATGGTCCTGGCACATGAACGGCGTGCTAGTATCTTTGAAACTCGGAACCGGAATCGAGATGCCCCCTCCCCAGGCGAGCATACATCCCAACAGGATAAACGTGATAAAACGTTTTCCGAGGGGAATCCAACGCCAACGAAGCCCTAAGTGCATTCGTTTGGTTCGTGCTTTCGGGGGGAAGGAGATACGGATTGCAGGGTTTACCCGGTATGGGACGGTTTGATTGTAGTATCCCGAGGGCATGGCAACAAGTTTCCTTGCTCGACTAGCAAACCCCCTGCCCTCCGGTTTACCATAAGGTGAAAGAGATTACGGATTTCCGTTGCGGCGGCCTTGGCCTGGCATATCGTCGAGAAAACGAAAGAATCTATAAACGTGAAGCAAATCATCGCCATCGTGAAGCCCTATCTCGCCGAGAAGGTCCTGGATACGCTCAGCCGAGCCCCGCTAGAAGCCTTAAATGTCCGCGAAGTGAAGGGGTTCGGGCGGCAGAAGAACTATCTGGACGAATATGGCGAAAGCGAATATTCGAAGACGTTTCTTCCGAAGATCGAGATCAGTGCCTGGTTAGATGATGCTAGAGTAGAAGAGACCTTACGAAAAATCGTGGCCGTTGCCCGGAGTGGGCGAATGGGAGACGGTAAGATCTTTGTCTTACCTACGGCTTTTCAGGCCGATATGATTGATATCGCGGAAGTGGAACAACGCGAAACCTAACCATCTGATTAGGTGATTGCGGTCGCGGCAGACGCCAAGGTTTTGAACCGCACTAAGCATAAGGAGCCATTGTGATGCGACACCTGCTTATTGCCCTGTTGGCATTTTTACTGTTTCTGTTGCTGGTAACGCACGCCACGTCTTATGGTTGGGGAGCCGATCCCAGCTTGTATGCGATTCCCAAAGAACCGGTCGTCGAGGTTCCTAAGAAAAGCCCAATTCCTTTGATGGCGCCGCGTAAACCGTTCTCGTTCAACACGCTTTACGATGGTCGCACCCAGCGAACCGTCAAGCCGCGTCAAGTAATCTCTCTGAGCACCGAAGAGAAGTTAGAGCAACAGTTGATTCGATCGGGCGACAACAATTCGATTGGCAATATTCGGCAATGGGACCAACCAGCCCGCCAGGTTTACGACCCGCTGCGAGGCACGAACCGGATGTCGCTAAACCCGGTTGAACGGGCGATGATCAATCAAGGGTACGACGTAGCGGGCAAGCTGCCGATTTTGCCGCAGAAACGAGACGCCTCGATTACCGACGCCGCCGGCAACGTGCTTCCATCCAGTAACCCGCTTCGTAACATCGATGTTCCGATTCTGGGCAACCAAAAGACAACGCGCAATCTGCTTGAGCGCAATCGGCTGAGCCCGACCGAGCGAACCGAACAACAACTCTACCGAGGTCCATCCCGCCCCGGCATGATCGCCCCGCGAGCCCAACAAGAACGTTACGTTCCTCCGCCGCTGGATAGAGGGCGGTAACCTTTGCTAACCACAAGCATTCATTGAGTGTTGGCTAAGCCCAGGGGCGTGACGATCTAACTTAGCAGTGCCATCCTCACGCAGACGAGAGCATGCCACCTATCTTTTTGAGATTTGGCGATAGAACTGGGCGGGTTAAGCGGTGCCTGCCCCTGCCGCGGCGAAGATTTGGTCGAAGCGGCGGCGGGTGTCGCGGGTCATTTGGCGGCACTCTTTTAGCAGTGTGGCTGGGTCGGCGTAGTCCAGCAGGTAGGCTAGTTTGGCGACTTCCAGGCGTTCTTCGGGAAGGTCGTGCCGGGCCGATGTGTTCATCAAGCGTAAGCGTGCTTCCACCATGCGGAGGAACTCGTACGCTTTGACAAAGTGATCGTGATCTTCCTTGCCCAGGTACCCTTTTTCGTACAACAGCTTGAGACCGTCGAGCGTGTTGGGGACTAAAATCTCAGGACTTTCGGCCAGGTGTTTCATTTGCAGCATCTGCACGACGAACTCGATATCAACCGTGCCGCCAGGGCCTCGTTTGATGTTGTTCTTCGAGGCGGTCTCTTCCATCCGGACACGCATCTTGCGAATTTCGTCGGCGTCGGCTGGTTGCCAAGGGTGGCATGTAATCGCGGCACGTATGGTCTGCGTGGCTGCTTCGCACCCATCAGAGGAACCGAAGATCGGACGGGCTTTGGTCAGCGCTTGGCGTTCCCAAAGTTCCCCCTGACCTTTGGCGTGGTAGTTGTAAAGATCTTCCAATGTCACCGCCATCGGTCCGCTTTTGCCGGTGGGACGCAAACGAGGATCGAGTTCGTACAGCCGGCCATAAGGCCCCAGTTCGTTGACGCTTTTGATGATGCGTTGGCCAAGCTGACCGAAGAAATGTTGGTTCGTGGTGCTGCTACCGCCCCGGCTGCGTGCATCCAGCACCGTGTGCCCGTCCCCTTCGTAAACGAAGATAATGTCGAGGTCGCTATGATAATTCGGCTCGGCCCCACCGATTTTGCCGAGCCCGAGAATGATCAGATCGCAAGGCTTGCCGTTGGCTAGGCGAGGCTCGCCGAAGCGGGCCAACAATTGGCGGTATTCGCGAAAGACAATCTGATGCAAGCAAACTTCTGCCACGTCGGACAGCGTTTGCAGACGCCCGCCAAGATCTTTTCGCCCAAGGATATCCAGCACGCCAACGCGCAAGTGCATCAGGTTTTTGAAGCTGTGCAGGATTGGCATGATGTCTTCTGCCCCTCGGCACAGTTCCAGCAGCATCTCTTCAAGCGAACGCCGACTGGGGAGACGCGAGAGCATGAGCGAGTCCATCAGTTCGTCGATCATGCCAGGGTTGCTGATCAGCACGTTGGAAAGATACGGGCTGCCAGCACACAAGCGAACGTACAAATGCAGCGTGGCCGGGTTGGCGCTGAACAACTCCCACAGCACTTCTTTACCCCCCAACGAATCGCTGACCTGAGAAAGGTTGACCAGCGTTGAGTCGGGGTCAGGCGTTTGCGAAATCGCTTCGAGCAGTTGCGGGGCGATCGCCGCGAGAAAGTGTCGACAACGCCGTGTCGATAAGAAACGAACCCGTTCCCTCGTCAGCGCCATCAGGTTTTCGTAGGCCGCTTTCGGATCGTGAAAACCGAAGTCAGAAAGAACTTCGTCGATCGAGTCGGCGGTCGGTTCTGGGTCGAGCACCAGATCGACCGATGGTGCGGTGACTTCTTCGTCGGGAAACGCGTCGTGCAGCAGGTGATCGAGAATCTTGCGATTGATCTCGGTCTTCTCGGCGAAGTCGGCCTGAAATTGATCGAGAGCAGAGGCCTCCGGGCTATCGATGTAGCCCATCCGCAGTGCCAGCTTGTTGCGTTCGTGCGGGTCGGCAGGCAGAGAGTGGGTTTGCAGATCGAACATGATTTGCAAACGATGCTCGAGCTTGCGGAGGAAGCTGTAGTTGTCTTTCAGGATCGTCCGTTCTTGCAGCGTCAGGCAGCCGACTTCTTCCAGGGTGCGAATCCCTTCCAGCGTGTTTGGGGTACGGATTTGGGGAAGATCGCCTCCGTTGAGAAGCTGCAGGAACTGAATCACGAATTCAATATCGCGAATCCCGCCGTGTCCCGTTTTGACATTGGCATCGGCTGCCCCGGCGGCGGTGGCACGTTTTTCAATGCGGCGTTTGAGGGCCTTGATGCCGGTGATATCGGCGCGGCTTAAATAACGTTGGTAGATCCACGGTTCCAACTTCTGTAGGAACTCTTCCCCGAGCGACGTATCGCCGGCGCAAGTGCGTGCTTTGACAAAGGCCTGGCGTTCCCAGGTGCGCCCCATGATGTCGTAATAATGCAGCGCCCCTTCCAGGTTGTTGATCAGGGGGCCGTGGCTGCCTTCCGGGCGTAATCGCATGTCGATGCGATAGGGTGTGCCCAGTTCGGTTGGCTCGGTGAGGAGCTTCATCAGACGCTGACCGACACGCTCGAAGTATTCCTTGTTGGTGATCGACTTTTCGCCGTCGGTGTTGCCATCGCCATCGTAAAGGAACAACAGGTCGATGTCGCTCGAATAGTTCAATTCAGACCCGCCCAGCTTGCCCAATGCCAAAACCGAAAAGCGAGGTGGATGGGGGCGGCCGTTGCGGCTATTGCGACCGGTTGGCTTGCCGAAGCGAAGAGAGACCAGTTTGCCCGCCGCCTGGACGGCAGCTTCGATCAACGCGTCGGCCAGGAACGAAATCTGGCGAGTGACCGTTTCGATACTTTGGTTGCAGATTAAATCGCCATACGCGATACGCAAGGTTTCACGGCGTTTGTAGCGACGCAGCGCCTTCATGATCGCTTGTTCTTCGTTCAGCAATTTTACCTCGGCGACAATTTCGTCGACCAGGTACTGCCGCGCGGCCGGTTGTCCGTCGGTGATGCGGACCAGCTCGAAGCTTTCAGGATCGGTGATGATTTGATCGCTGAGGCTTTGGCTTGTACAGAAGATGCGAACGAGCGTATTGAGCGAAGTGGCATCGCGTTCAAACATCGCGGCCAGGCTCAAGGGGCTGCGACTGCGAGAGAACAGACGCTCGAGATTGTTCAATGCCATGTCCGGGTCGCTGCAGCTAGGCAACGCCTCGGCCAGTTTGCCGCACAGGAACGATTGCAAATCATGCGGCAAGTTCAAGCGGGCGAAACTGTTCAAGTTTTCACGGCCGCGCGCCGTGTCGACAATTTTTAGATGAGCTAGCCACTCGCTTGCTGCGGAAGAGTTCTCGGCAAGCTTCGTGAAATCAGATACGGTCATAGTTGAATCGAAGAGCCGCGTTAGGTTGTGTGCCAAGCCCAATGCTGTTCGCTGCCCGGGGCGCGGAGAGCCGCGTCAGATGAGGGGCGGCACACTAAAATCTGGGAAAACGACGAAACCTTTATTCTAAGTTGAAAAACGTTGTTCCGATAGCAAGCTGGCATCGATCCGGGCCGCAAAAAACTTGACATTTCCCTAGGGGCAAGAATCGCGCAAACTGGGATCCCCGTTTTGCGAAGACTTGGCCTGGGGCGCCAGCCGATTGTGTAAAGTCAAGTCCTTGCGAAAAAAAACGTGCGGTAAATAATCAATTTCGGGCATCGCGAAAAACAGTATTCCTCGGGAATTTGCGACCCGTTTATAATCAAGGTCGGCCAAGCGAAGTAAACTTAAGGGGGTTCCCCTCCCGCAGCGCTGGCTAACGACCGTCGAGATCAGGAGGATCTCGATCGACTTGTTTTTAGAAGGAGTTCTCGTTGCTATCCATTCGTCCAAGAGTTGCCGAGCTGGCCTTTCAGCTTTACACAAGGCCGCTGCACCCAGAGCTGTTCGATACCTTTCAATCGCGAACAGTCGAGCGGGGAGGGTATACTCTGAAGATGGATATCACCAACTGCGGCCACGTGCTGACGTGGCGGCACGAGGGGCTCACGTTGACAGAGGTCTGCACGTCGGCCCATCAGTCGCTGCCGACTAAGCGACGCATCATGGCCTATCAGATCAAAGGACGACGCTGCGATCAGTTTGAATGCCACGGCGGCATTCGCTATCAGACGACCTTTCAGCTAGAGGCGGTCTCGAACAAGCTGTTCCGGATGTGCCAGCGCGAGCTTTGCAACGACGATCGCAAGGTTGGCTTGGTGCATGAATTCGATTCTAGCGGGCGCATGAACATGGGCGCCGTCAGCTACATGAACGCCGAAACTCGCAACCGCAGTGTCTTTATTCAAGCGTTCCATACCTTCCCCGACGACAACGCTATCGTAAAAACCGAAACCTACTTCCGCCTGCCCGGTTAAAAACGGGGGCGTAGTGAGAAGCGTAGGCAGAAAAAATGTGTCTGACCTACGTTTTACGGGACTGGTTTTAGCCAGCATCACGGCAAAAAGAAGCAATCGCTGTGCTGGTGGCGGTGGGATTTTCTAGGGGGGCCAGATGTCCCGCGTGGGGGATTTCGACGAATTGTGCGGTGGGAATCTGGGCGGCGAACGCTTGCATTTCATCGGGTGGGCTGATGCTATCTTCGCTGCCACAAACAACCAACGTGGGAAGCGAAATCTCAGGGAGCCAGCTCGTTACGTCAGGTCGCTGGGCCATGCCTCGCTGGGCGGCGGCTGCGGCACGAGGATCTTGCCGTAAAATCATTTCTCGCAGCAACGCGACCACTTTCGGCTGATCGGTTCTGGTCGCGTCGCTCAGCAGCTTGGGCAACATGTTGTCCGGAACATCGCCCATGCCGTTGGCTAGAGTTTGCTGGGCGTTCACGCCACGGGCACGGGCCTGAATCTCGCTATCGGCGGCGGCCCGCGTATCGAGTTGAATCAAACGTGCCAGGCGTTCTGGATGCCTGCGCCACATTTGCCAGCCGATGTAGCCTCCCATACTTAACCCGCAATAAGTGACCGGCTCGGTGATTTTGAGGGTATTTAAAATGGCTACTAAATCGTCGGCGAACATCTCCATCGGGGCGATTTCCACATAGCCGTCCGATTGGCCAAAGCCACGCAGATCGGGCGCGATCACAAAGTGGTTTTCGGCCAGTGTGGGGAGAATCGCATCCCACATGTGATGATCCAAAGGAAACCCATGCACCAGCAGAAGCGGACTCCCTGATCCTGCGGTACGGACAAAAAACTGGGTGTCGCCAATGGCGAGCGTGTGATCCATGTTGCTTTCTTTCAAGGTTATCGAAGGCTGCCCAGGTCGCCTAAACTTGATCCCACGAATGCTGAGACTAGCGTTGGCGGAAGTTGGTCTCAACGAACGAGGAAGCGGAAGGACGTGCGGACGTCAGAGGACCATTCTCGTGACCCACTGCACCAGCAGCACGACACCAATCACGGACCAAAACCAAAGGGAAGCAGTCGTCAAATCCCACGTGTGATGCCCGAAATGAATGCGTAGCAGCTGCGCTACACGGTAAGGAATTTGAAACAGGACCAAACCGAAAACTAAGATCCCGCCAGGGTTAAAGGCCAGCGAGGCGGTCAGATCGCCATGAGCCAAGGCAATGAAGCTGCGCGTTAGTCCGCAGCCAGGGCAATCGAGCCCGAAGGTTTTTTGCAGGCCGCAAGTTGGTGGCAAAGGAATTTCAAGCCAAGGGATCATCACGTTGGCAGGCCCCTCGTTATACAAGACAAACGAGAGGATCAGCGCCGGCACAGCAACAGCCAGCATCAATACATGAAACAACGACTTCTGCCGCAGCGGTTCTGCAGGCAGGGGCGTTACTAACGAGGAACTCACTGCTTCCCGTCTTCCACAAAATCAGGGAAATGAGTGTCAGGGCTCGCCGGAAGTTCCAGCGGATGGACTTCAATCTTGTGTTTTTTGCACTGATCGACCAGTTCAAAGTACTTCAGACGCACCATGCCAGAGTGCGGCATCAGCTGGACGGCTTGGCGTTGGGTGCGCATTGCTTGTTCCCAATCCTCTTTGGCCTCGTAGCAGTGAGCGAGTGTGTCGAGGTAGGCTCCGTTGCCGGGCTGAAGAGCGAGCGAAAGTTGGCTGGCTGCGATCGCATGATCAAAATCGCCATAGGTGTTGCCGACCAGCCAGGCATACTGATTGCAGTAACGTGCCATCTGGCTCGATTGGGCACCCATCACGTCGTCGCCACGACGATTCTTCTTGAAGAACTCGTACTGCTCTTGAAAGCGGTCGATGTATGGCTTGTAAAAGGCAAGGGTGTGGTCGATATGCTCTTTGGCTTTGGTCTGCCACATCTCATCTTTTTTGCCCAGACGATAGGCAGCGATCAACACGTCGGCTTCGTCTTCGTCGTGCTTCAAGGCTGTCAGCAGATCGGCCTGGGCCTCTTTGAATTTGCCTTGCTGCTCTCGGTAGATGGCCCGAAACAGGTAAACGCGAGCCAACGCGCCGTCGGTAATCGTCTCTACATCTCGTCCACCAAAGGGATCACGATTGGATGTTTTTTTCTTTTCGGCGACTTCCACCCAGGGCCACATGATCTCCATGGCAAGCTTCGAGTCGCCGTGATCATGCTCCATTTCGGCGTACTGCAACCGGGCGATAACTCCGAAACGATCATCGATGTCATTGTTTTCGATGACATGCTGGTATTCTCGGCGGGCCCAGCGATAGCAGCCTCGGTCTTGCAGCGATCTAGCAATATTCTCGTGGCTATCGTCCGACTCGGGATATAGGGCCAACGCGGCTTCAGCATACTTGTTGGCCAAATCGATATGGTCTTGCACCAATTCCGCTTCCGCTAACAGGTATAGCAGAGACGGGTTATCGCCAAAGGGGCCGCCCATGACCTTGTCGTCGGGAACTGGGTGCTTGTCGGCTTGCAGGGCGGCTAATTCTGTAACAATCTCAGGCCCTTTACGATCGAGAAACCAGGTCGTCAGATTGAACAACTCGTTTTCAGTAAACTTGGTGCTAATCCGGATCACGTTCCGCATCGCGTCGAGGGCTTGCTCTTGCTTCCCTTCGGAACGCAATTGATCGACCTGCCAACGCACCAGGTCTAGCACCGTTTGCTGGCTGGTAAGCGTGGGACGTGTGGTGAACAAATCGATCTCGTTCTCGACTTGTTGCTGCCACTTTTGGATCGCTTCCTCTGGCTGATCTAAGCTTTGGCGGAAAATCTGCAACCAACTGGGGCCGGTCCGAGGGCTGTCGCCAATGCGCTCGTTGATGATTTGGACGACCTTTTCTTTTTCTTCCCCTTCCGCACCTTGGAACTGGATGGCCGCAGCTAGGGCAGCTTCCTTAGAGATTGCTTCGGACATATCGTAGCGGCTGATGCGGCATAAGGCGCTCAGGGCGTCGATCGAGTGAATGCGACCCAACTCGCCAATCCGGCTGCGGCGGTCGTCTAGGTTGAGACTGCCGTAGCGATTTAAGTATGCGTTGACCTCTTCCGAGAACTCGGGCCGAGGCCATTCGATTTCGACGCTGCGAATCAAATATTGGGCTCGCAGAGCGACTTCTGGATCGTCATCACGCATGGCCCCAAACAGCTGATCGAACGCGGTCACGCCCATGCGGGCCAAGTCGGTTTGGGCCCGTTCTCGGATTAGAAAGTTGGTGTTGCCCAACTGTTGGATCAACGCTTCGATATGTTGCGAATCTGGCTTAGACGACTGGGCGTCGGCCAACGAAAAGGCGAGTGGGCTGCCTAAAAACAGACAGACCACAGCAATCACTCGGCAAAGCCGGTTATTCCAAGGCATCGATCATTCCTCGCCAAGACAAAACAAGCACCTCTTCTAGGATACTCGTTCAACTGCGCGAGAAACAAGGCAAGAGTTCTTTGGCCCAAGATTCTGGTCAGAAACCCAAGGTATTGAATCGACCTTGCCGGTAAGAGCCCCCTCTCCTGAGAGGGGGTGGCATGGAAGATCGGGCCAGCCAGAAAAAAAGTTACGCCCGGCTGTTTTCCATCTGCTCGATGTACTGGCGGAGACGTTCGTTTTCGTTCTCGACATTCTTCAAACGGAGCATATTTTCTACCCGTTTGGTCAGTTCGATCCGGTTGACCGGTTTCGAGAGAAAGTCGTCCGTACCGGCGGAAACGGCTCGTTCGATATCTCCCAATTCGTTCAGCGCGGTAACCATCAGTATCATGATGCCCTTGGTCGCCGGATCGGCTTTGAGCTGCTTGCAGACCTCGAAACCGCTCAATTTGGGCATCATCACATCAAGCAAGATTAAATCTGGCTTGAAACTGGCCACTTTGTCGAGCGTGTCTTGGCCGTTGACCGCGATTTCGGTATCGCAATCGATATTGGCCAGAAAGGCCTCCAGCAACTCGACGTTCGCTTGATTGTCGTCGGCGATCAGAATTTTATAGGTGTCCGACATGATTTTCCTCGGCAACTCCCGCGATGGCGATTCAATTAGCAGGCTGTTAGGGAGATTATAGGCTGGCATGTCGTTTACGGAAACGGCTGATAGAACTTGAGTTAACGCAAACAGTTGAGCTTTCCGCGCCGGTGATTAGGCTGGAAAGGATCACCTTGATGTTGTTTTCAGGATCTTTTTGCCGTGAACTACCACCTGTGGGTACGAATTCCGACCACGTTCATTGTCGTTTTGAAAATGTTGTTCGTGGTTTGCTTAATCGCTTTGATCTAACAGGCTGTTAGGTTTCTTCACTGCTAGCAACCAAGATGGTTTCACCGGCGACCTGCTGCTCGCAGGGCGAGAGGTAGGTGGTGGCGTTTTCGCCGATCGGTTGTGGGCAAACGGTTTCTGCCGGAGCGATGGCCCCCAGGCTCGCGGCGCCCCATTGTTTGCCTCGGCTAACCAGGAACAGCCCGCCCAGGACAAACGTGCCACCGGCCAGGAAGGCCCACGTCAGCGGTTCGCCGAGCAAAATCGCTCCGAACGCGATGCCGAACAAGGGGGTCATCAGCGAAAGCACACCCAACCGGCTGGCCAAGTAATGCCGCAGCAGCCAAAACCATACCAGGTAGCTGATAAACGCGACCACGATGGTTTGGAAGGTGAGGCTGACCACCAGCAGCGGCGTGACGGTGACGCCCATCTTGCCGGAAACTAGGGCCACCAAAATCGACGCCAGAAAGGCGCCAGCCAGCTGATAATACAGCGTTTGTGCAGGCGGGGCATCGTTCAGCCGGCTGGTTCGCAGCACCACGGTCGTTAGCCCCCAAGCCGCCCCCGCGCACAAGCCCATGAAATCGCCCAAAAGCAAGTTCGGCGAGGTCGGGCTCACGATGGTCGATTCCTGGGGAGCGGAAAAGGTTAGCACGACTCCGCCAAACGCCACCAGAACGCCTAGCCACTGCCAGAGGTTCAAGCGTTCTTCTGGGCGAACCAAGTGCAAGCCGACCGCCGCAAACAAAGGAGCCGTATAGAGGAACATGGCCATGTGCGAAGCAGTCGTCAAACGGAGCCCTTCGGCCACCAAAAGGAACTCGCCCGAGAATAGCACGGCAACCACCAGCCCTGAACGCCAGGCAACGCCTGGTAGCCAGTGGTCGCGAAAGAAGAAACGACTGATCAGCCAAACGAGCGCCGCACTGCCGCCAGAGCGGATTGCGATTTGCAAAAGGGGAGCCATCTCTCCCGCGATTGATTTGATGGCCGTTTGCTGCAGACCCCACGTCAAGCATAACAGCATCATGATCGCTGTCGCGGTGGCGTCGACTTGCTTTCTCATTCTCTAGGTTCCTTGTTCCGTACGAATCATGAACCAGTTTATTGATTGCCACTTCGCGACATATAGCGCAAAATGGCCAATGGATTGTGTGGGAGTGCCAAAGCGATGAAAAAGAAGCGAAGCAAGCAAATCGAGCATGTTCGGCGGACTCCGTTCGCCGACAAGTTGCCGGCACCGTTGTACTTTCGAACCGAGCATTTGCCAGCCCACGGGGTCTACCTGCCGATGCGGCATCGGTGGAGCGAGTTCGTCTACTCGTACAGTGGCATTACCGAGGTGCAAGCAGGCGAAGACCTCTTTCTGGCACCGCCTCATCTGGGGCTGTGGATACCCGCCGGGACCGTGCATACCAGCTCGAATCACAACGAGACGGTTTACTGTTCGTTTTACATTGCCAGCAAGTTTTGCCAGCGAATGCCGCCAGAGATTTGTGTGGTAGTGGTCACGCCGTTGGTGCAAGCGATGCTCGACTTTCTGCGGGACAACCCGGCCGAGAATACCGATCCAGAACGACAGCGGCTACTACGTGTGTTGGTCGATCAACTGGCCCATTGTCAGACGACCGGAAGTTATATCCCCGCGACCAACCACGCCGACTTAGACGCATTGCTACAAGAGCTACGGAGCAACCCGGCCGATGGACGCTCGCTCGATCAACTGGCCGAAGACTTCGACATGAGCAAACGAACCCTCATGCGGCATTGCCAGGCAGAACTCGGGATGTCGCTGACCGAGTGGCGCCAACGTTTGAAGATTGTCAGCGCCCTGCCGCTGCTGCAAGCGGGGCAAAGTGTCGAGTCGGTGGCACTCGACCTGGGGTATGGAACCTCGTCGGCGTTCATTGCCATGTTCCGCCGCTTAACCGGCACAAGTCCGAAGCGTTTTGTCGCCGCCAAGATGCCCCACGTCAGCAAGCCAACGAGCGTGTAACCACCGGTGCCATGCTCTCGTCTTCGTGAGCATGCGAAGCGGGGAAGTACATGCCGACGAAGACGACGGCATGGCACCCAACGCCGAGCTGTGAAATTCAACAGGCTCTTAAGTCGAATCCCAAGAGGTGAGCAAGTCTCGACGCAAGGAAACAAGAATCCAGGACTGAAGTGCATGCGCCAGGTCACCGGCCTCAATGATAAGGTGCGTTTCGAGTTGAAACCAAGAAACTTTCGAACCATCACGATGCAGTAAGATGGCATCACCATTTAATGCCATGAGCAAGACGATACTGCTACCCCAATCTGATTTACTTAACGCGGTTGTTGGGTGGGTGAAGTCAACAAACTTAGAAGTATCTAATCCGCCATACAGGAACGGAGCCCACTCAGAATCCACGCTGCATCTCGTTTTTCGAAAGATGCTTAAGAAGATGTCTGCATCGCTCCTGGACTCTGCGGTGCGTTCGGCTGTCTGTTGGTCGTCGCAGGAAGTCGGGAATGTTACGAAAAACCTTACCGCTTCCGTAACCACTTTCTCCCCCAACACAACGTATTTGTCGGTTGAATCAAGGTCTTGAGCAAAGCCGACTACGGTCAGTTGCTCATCTAAGAAGTCGGTAAAAGTCGCAAATAGCCCTGAATCGGTCCGGGGCATATTCAGGTATACGCTCGGCTTTTTGGTCGTTTCCCGAAGATTCAGCCATTGGGCAGGGATACCTGCGGCTTCTAGCTCAACGATATCCGCATCCAACGAAAGAGACACTATTTGTGGTGGTGTTTCTTCTATCACGCTAACCCCTGATCAAGAGTCGAGACAAAGCTTTTTCCGGCTGAAGTTGGAAGTTGCTTTGTATTTTGAATCCTTTATTTCGTTAAAGAAAGTCTAAAAACTGACTCTTTAAAAAGCAGGGCCATGCTCTCGTCTGCGTGAGCATGCGAAGTGGGGAAGTACATGCCGACGAAGACGACGGCATGGCACCCGATTGATTTGTTCAGGTTAGTGAAATGCAGCAGCGTTGGCCAGCTTATTCTTCCGGAGCTTCCAGCACTGCGACACTGGCGGTGAAGCCGTGCAGGAAGTTGCGACCGGCGACCGGGCCGATTTCGCCGGCGGCGAAGAAGCCGGCGCTGGGGACTTTGCCGAACGCGTTGGTCACGCAGGTCGCGTCGTGATGGGGCTCGCTGAATAGTTTGGTTCCGCGACCGTTGCAGGTAAACGTCAGCACCGAGGCGGCCTGGCAGCCTTCTTTTTTCAGTTCGGCGAACAGTTGCTTCAGTTCTGCCGAGGCCGAGAACTCGTCGCGCACGTGAAACTGGACCGTCTGGCCTGGCTTCACGTAGTCGCCGATCATCAAGGCCCCCGTTTCCTTCTCGATGCCGACCACGTTGCGGACGATGAAGTCCCCTTGGCTGCGATCGGCCTGGTATTCGTCGACGACGCGGCCGATGTGCAGCCCGCGACTGACCAGTTGTTGATCTTTAACCGGCAGCGTTTTGAAGATCTCTTCCAATTGTTTCAGCGCTGGGTGGCCCCCCAGTTCGTGAATCACGTTACGTTCGGCTTTGGTGATGACAAACGGATCGCCAATTGGGCGACAACCTTGCGAGACGACCGAGCGAACCCGCACGTTCCCTTGCAGGTAGACAAACACGCCGCCTGAATCGAGCACCTTGTCGCCGAGGATCAGGCGGTTTTCGCCGGGCTGATAGCTGCCGCTTGCCATGCCGCCGATGACAGGCGTGCCGGGATGATCTTCGTTGATCCGTTCCAGCAGCAGGTCGGTCGGAAAACTGAACGGTTCGGCTAGGACCAGCGTCGAGGCATCGGCTGGCCAAGTGGTGGGAAGTTGATCGGACCAACCGACAATGGTGCCCCCGTCCGGAATACGCTGGAATTCCAGGTGCATGGGAATGATGGTCGTGCCGGGGAGGTGCGCCAGCCACAAGCTGATCGCCGGGGTGTCTTCTGCTTCGCGCGATTGGCCGATGATCGATTCGCCGGTGCAGCCGATCACGTTCTGCGTTCCCAGCAAGCGGGTCAGCTCTTGGGCGACCGTTTCGATATGCTGAGCGTGATGAGGCGAGACGAAGACCATGGCCAGGTCGACCGGCGCGGCCAAATCGTCCAAGGCCTGGCGAATGACTTCGGCCAAAGCGTCTTCGGTGGCGTCATGAACGGACAAGGCCGCGGCAAACTTGGGTTGCGCCTTGGGCATGATCTTCCTGTGTGGGCTAAAGCGAGAATTGCGGGTGGCGTGTGTTGTCGTTTGGCATGCTCACGCAGACGTGAACCTGGCACCCGTTGGTTGGTAGTACCCGATTATTTGTGGCACCCGTTGGTTTACGATTCGGGCGAAGTGTTTGGTCGTGTGCGTCCGATGACGCCATCTTCTGGGCTGCTGGCCGAAGCGTACAAGCGGCGTGGGATGCGGCCTGAGTGATAGGCCAGCCGGCCTGCTTCGGTGGCGTACCGCATGGCATGGGCCATCCGTACGGGATCTTTGGCGTGGGCGATTGCGGTGTTGAGCAGCACGCCGTCGACGCCCAGTTCCATGGCAAACGCCACATCGCTGGCCGTGCCAACGCCTGCATCGACAATCACCGGGTAGTTGGGGTCTTCCCCTTTGAGGTATTCGAGGCAGATGCGAATGTTGTTGGGATTCAAGATCCCCTGCCCTGACCCGATGGGGCTACCGGCTGGCATCACGGCGGTGGCGCCGACTTGTTTCAGCCGCTTGGCGATCACCGGGTCGTCGGTCGTGTAGCAGAGAACTTGAAAGCCAAGTTCAACCAACTGTTCGCAGGCCAGCACGGTTTCAACCGGGTCGGGGAGCAGTGTCTTGGTATCGGCTAGGACTTCCAGCTTGACCCAATCGGCGCCGGGGTTTTCGAGCCCCAGCAAAATTTCGCGACCGAGCTTAGCGGTTCGCACGGCGTCGCGGGCGTTGTAGCACCCGGCCGTGTTAGGCAGCAACGTGTAGCGGTGGAAATCGATGTAGTCCAACAAGTTGCGACCGGTTGGGTCGTACAGCCGTTCGCGCCGCACGGCGACGGTAACGCACTCGCTGCCGGAGGCTTCCAGCGATTGTTGCATCAGTTCCAGGGTATCGTACTTACCGGTACCGACAATCAAGCGGCTTTGCAGCGTATGGGTACCCAGCACGAGCGGGGCGTCGGCAGCACTGGTTTCGGCGAGACTCATTAACCACCTCCTACGAGGGTGACAACTTCCAACTGGTCCCCTTCGGTCAACTTATGCGTGGCATGCTCGTCACGCGGGATCAGCTCTAAGTTGACTTCGACGGCGACGAACTTGGGATTGATCGAGAGGGTCTCGACGATATCGGCAACGGTAGCCCCCTCGGGGACTTCGCGCGACTCTTCGTTGATACAAATCTTCATGGAAATCCAAACGACTGAAGTTTGGCGAATCGAAGGAGATTCGCAACAGTTCAAGTTTACGACGGGAGGCTTTCTTTCGACAACCGGCTGAAATAGCCCGCCCCTGCTTTTCCCAGGGGAATTCCCCCGAAATAGCAACGAAAAAAGCCCGCGCGCAAGGCAACGGGCTCGTGGAAAGAAAAGTAGCGGCAATCTGTCGATCGCAGGCCGTTTGTTAGTTGCGAATCTGAACGTTACGGGCGGTACCCTTGTCTAAGGGCATCAAGACACCCGATTGCTGTCCGCCGCGAGCGGAAATGTTGCGATTCCAGGCAATACCGTAAGCAACGAAGCGGCCCGTAGAGGCGTCGACGACATACGCCACACAGTCAGCCGGACGCGAGTTGCCGGTGGTTGCCCGGAAGCTGGCATTGCCGGTTAGCAGCAGATACGAAGGTTTCTTCGTCGCATCGAGCCCTAAGTCGTTCAAGACGTTGGCGCGAAACAGGCCCGCGAATTTGGCGGTTTGGCTATTGATAATGGCACATTGCAGGTCGCCGGTCAGGCAATCGAGGGTGAACAGGCCTTCCATTTCTTCATCAATGCGGCCCGTCGCGGCACACATGGTTTCGCTGCTGGCCGCAGTGCTGGCGTTGATCGGAATTTCTCGGGCCGGGCTTTGCCAATTGAAACCGACGGTCATGCCCAGGATCGCAAACGCCGTCATGACGCTTCCCACCCCAAAACTTGCCAACCAGAAACGCGTTGTCGAATCGACCTTCATGAAATAGTTCCTCTAGAGGTATCCAGCAAAGGGGGAAAGGATGGCCCGAAGGTAAGCTTGTACGGAGTGAATCCGCCCCATGGTGTCTGAGGTGCCCTAGCGTTACATGCTGTGTGGGGCAAATTGGATCTAAAGCGGGCGTCGGTGCCCTAACCACCCGACATCGTACGTACTTTCTCCCTAACGTACCAGAGATATGTTCGCTACCACAAATCTTCTTGAGCCAGATCGGCCAGGCCAGGATTCTTTTTCAGTTGCGCGCTTAGGCGGCGAGGAATGGACAGTGCTTGTGTTTTTAACGGAAATACGTATTCTTTCAGAAGTTACGGTCACTTCGTGTGGTAGCTGAAGATGTTGTTTATCCTGGCCAGAGATTGGGTAGCTAGGCATGGAAACTACCATTCGAATCGTTGATAATAGCGATTGGCAGATTCCTATCTGGTTTGTTCCTCCGAGAAAGGGACTGCCCATTCCCGGATAGTCCAAGCACTTGGCTTGCGATTGTGCGGCGGAAAGCAACTGGGAAATACCCGATTGCGATGGGCCCACGCCTAACGGATTGGAATCGATGCCGAACCAAACTCCACCTGGCTGATGCGCGAAATCCTTTTTCAATACGAAAGCGTCAACCCGACGACTTGGGCTTACCTGTCGTCGTTGCTGGTGATCGGTTTGTTCTTTAAGTTCAACCGTGTCTGGAGTGTTCGCAACCTGGACGTGCTGTTGATCATCTCGCTAGCACCAGGGCTGTTGATGGTCTACTTCGGCCAGCAAAGCATCGATCGAGCGACGATCGTACCGGTAGTTCAAGCCGACACTTCGCCGCTGATCCCTAAGCTGGAAGGGGAAGCGCAGATTCCGCCTCCGCCCGAGGTTGCGCTGACCGAGGAAGAAGAATCCCCTAAGCCCTCGCGGCAAGAGTTGCTGCAGATTGGCCGCACGCTAGAGAAAGCAGGCTACGTCTGGTTGTTTTGCGTCAGTGGCTTGATTTGTATCCGTCTATTCATCGATCCCACAATGGTTCGTCGTCCGATGCTCGAACCGAATCTGACGATCGGCGGCATGGTGTTTATTACCTGTGCCCTGTTTATCTTTTTGATGACCAACATTGCCGTCGGACGACCTTCCGACGCCGATTTACGAGGCGTGCGCGAGGCTTCGAAGAGTAATCCCAAAGAAGTGGAAGAGTCGCTCCGCCATTACGGGCCTGGCTACCGGATGCTGTTGTTGGTGCCGCGAATTCCCACTTATCGACTTGCCCAACCAGAGTCGTCTGACTTGGAAAAGAGCGAGAAGATCACGATTATCGTCACCAAGGTGATGGCCATTTTGGCAAACGTGGCATTGTTGGCCGGGATGATTTTGGTGGGCTATCGTCATTTCGATAGCATCCGCATGGGCGTCGGCGCGGCGATGTTTTACTTTCTGCTTCCCTACGCGGCCGTGAATACTGGGCGAATCGATCACGTGTTGCCGGCGGCGCTTTTGGTTTGGGCGATCTTCTTCTATCGCACGCCGCTTCTCTCGGGGGTGTTCATGGGATTTGCCATCGGAACACTTTACTATCCGCTGTTCCTGCTGCCTCTGTGGTTTAGCTATTACTGGGAGCGAGGACGCGGGCGTTTTCTTGCGGGTGTGTTGTCGACGCTTGCTTTGTTGGCTCTTTCGCTCGTCTTCACCTCGTCCGATTTTGAAACCTACATGCACCAGTTCCGGGCGATGTTTGGCTTGTGGCTGCCGCGCGACGAAGGTTATACAGGCTTTTGGAACTACTACTTCAACTCCAATGCCTACCGCATTCCCGTGCTGGCCGCGTTTGGGGCGATGTCGATTGCCTTTGCTATTTGGCCTGCCCAAAAGAACTTGGGGACGCTGCTTAGCTGCACGGCCGGTTTGATGGTTGCCGCCCAGTTCTGGCATGCTAACGACGGCACCACGTACATTGCCTGGTACATGCCGTTGATGTTGTTGACGATCTTTCGTCCCAACTTGGAAGATCGCGTCGCCCTACGCGTTATCGGCGAAGGGTGGTTCCGGCGGACCGTCCCTGGTGCAGCTGCCAAGGACGAAGGAAAGCAGGCAGCGTAATCTTAGCAGCCGCTTTCGACTTGCATGTTGCCACACCCGCTGGGCGCAAAAAAAGGTGGCTGAGAGCCCATTGCTCGGCCACCATCGGCGGTTTCTCTGGAAGGAGTAACCCAGTTCGCTGCGCCGGTTGTTAGTCCATCGTCGCGGGCGCTTCGCCTACGTCGACAATGCTACAAGCTTGGATGGGGGTAATCCCGCGTTGACGGGCTGCTTCAAGCAATTCGCCGCTTTCGCTACCAGGATTAAAGAAGACCTGCTTGGCTGGTTTCGAGGCGATCGACCCCACCATCTTTAAGCCCATCTGAGGTGGAACATAGACGCTAATGCGATCCAACTTTTCGACTGGGATTTCTTGCAGCGAAGTGTAAACCTTGAGGCCTTCAATCTCGCCCCCTTTCGGGTTCACCGGGTAAACATCGTACCCGTGTCGCAGATGAGCCCGCACAGACTTGTTTCCATATTTGGAACGCTCGGCGCTGGCTCCCAGAATCGCTACGGTTGGCTTCGACATATTGCATCTTCTCCTAAAAAAGTTAGGAAGGATCGGAATGAACCATGCCAGAAGAGTCTGGCAAACGACCGTCCTAGACATTCAATTAATAGCGGGTTACCGAGCATCGTCAAACGACGATTTCGCTGACAGAAAACGCCTATTCTGGCGTACGTCTAGTGAGTGCAACAAGTTAAGAAAAGCGATTTGTCGCGAAGTTCGATTTGGGATTTGCGCGTTTTTTTTAAGCAACAACGTTGCGTTTCCGGCGCTGCTTGTTGAGTTAAGTCAGCGCTTAAATCGGGCAAGGGGATTCATGTTGCTGTTAGCGGCAACTTAAAGGAGCGATTGTTGGCCCGAGCCTGATTCACCGGCCAGATTCTCTTCTAAGAAGGCCTTGAGGTCGCCTTTGTGCAGATCGGTTTCGCTGCGGAAATGCAAGCGGACCACTTCTTCACTGCCGCGTGAATGGTCGACATTGGGTTCATGTCCCAGTTCGGCCACGCGTCCTTGGGTGGTAGAAGCTTTGCTCGACTTGATTTCCAGGCGAACGTGTTCTGGCTTCTTGGTCGAAACCACTGCCCACGCCGAGCGTTTACCAGGGATCATCATGTTGATGAGCATCTGGTTGTTCCACAAGATCTCTCCTTGCGGGGCGACCTCTTTCAGCAGCTCGATCACCTCTTCCAGCACGGTTTGATCCCAAGCGACCTTTTTGCCCGGTGGAAAGCCCTTTCGCGAGAGGTGCCACCTTTCGCCCAGCTTTTTCCAAGGCATGTGGCTTTCGACATCGGCGCCAACGGTTGCTTCGTACTTTTGGAAACCGACGATCGCGTCGTCGACAAACTTCCAGAACTGCGGTTTGTTGATCTCGGACCAGCTATGAGCCCGAATTTCGATCTCTTGGAACGGGCCACGCAGGTTCTTCACTTTGACCCGCGGCTCGTTGCTGTAGACCGGTAGTTCGTCCAATTGGTTGAGCGTTTTTAGGTCGAGTTCCTGGGGAAGCTCATACTTGTTGAATGTCCCTTTCATCACGCGGAACTTCATTTTCAGCAGCCAGCTTTCGCCAGTGATCGCGTGTAAGAACCAGCCGTCAGATTTCCGCTTCGCGGCGATTTCGACAATGGTGCGCGAGTTCCAATTGGCGTCGCTGAAACAGTCGGTGGCCTGAATGCGGTCGACCACTTCGGCGAGAACTTTCCCTTCCCAATTGCACGGCTGGCCATCTCGACCGACGCGTTCCTTGGTGTGCCAGCGACGACCATCGAGTTCCCACGGCATTTGAATCTGGGCACCGACATCGTCGATATCGAGATCCCCTTCCCTTTCCGCATCGACCGCGTTGGGATCGTAGGTGGGGCGTTCGGCACGCGGGGCTGCTTCCAAAATCGGGGCCAAGGCTTCCCCGGTATGGCTGCGGAGCCAGGTCATGCCTTTCTCGTCGACCAAGGTCGACTCTTCGCTTTTCAGCTTCTTGGCCAGCTTTTGGAAGTTCTGGGCGTAGTTCACCATGTCTTCCGGCGTGCCGACCGTGACGACCTGACCGCCGGCCTGACCTGCCTCGGGGCCCATCTCGATGACCCAGTCGGCTTGCTTGAGGATATCGAGGTTATGCTCGATCACAATCACCGTGTTCCCCAAGTCGACCAGGCGGTTGAAGACGTCGAGTAGCTTTTTCAGGTCTTCGAAGTGTAGCCCGGTGGAAGGTTCGTCGAGCAGATAGAGCGTACGCCCTGTGTCGGGCCGAGCTAATTCGCTGGCCAGTTTCACGCGTTGGGCTTCCCCACCGGAAAGGGTTGGGGCCGATTGACCGAGCGTGACGTAGTCGAGACCCACATCGCACAGCGTTTGCAAAATGCGGCGAATCTTGGGGATGTTCTCGAACAGTTGCACGGCCTGACCGCACGACATTTCAAGGACTTCCGAGATCGACTTGCCGTGAAACTTGACCGCCAACGTTTCTTCGTTGTAACGTCGACCATCGCACGTTTCGCAGGTCACCCACACGTCGGGCAGGAAGTGCATCTCGATACATTTTTGCCCCATGCCAGAGCAATCTTCGCAGCGTCCCCCTTCCACATTGAAGCTAAACCGGCGTGCCGTATAACCACGCAGTTTGGCGTCGGGAAGCTGGGCGAACAGTTCGCGAATCAAATCGAACACGCCGGTATAGGTGGCAGGATTCGAGCTAGGACTGTTGCCGATCGGCTGCTGATCGACCCGGATCACTTTGTTGACGTTTTCGATTCCCCGCAAGGCGTCGTGCGCGCCAGGAATCGTCGACGCACGATGCAGTCGGCGGGCTAGTGTGTTGTAAAGAATGTCTTGCACAAGCGTGCTTTTGCCGGAACCACTCGGCCCGCCAATCGCGACGAAGGCCCCCAACGGAATCTGTACGTTCACGTCCCGCAGATTGCGGTGGTTGGCTCCGACCACTTCCAGCCATTCGCCGCTGGGGCTGCTGAAATCGGAGATGACGTCTTCATCGGTGTTGGCCGAGATCGACATCATCCGGCGATTGGTTGGGGCGTAGATGGCCTGTTTACCGGAGATGAAGGGGCCGGTCACCGAAGTCGACGATTTGGCGATCTGCTTGGGCGTTCCTTCCGCCACAATCGTTCCACCGTTGCGGCCCGCTTCGGGACCGAAGTCGATTAGCCGGTCGCTTCCTTCGATCACTTCCTGATCGTGTTCGACCACCAATAGCGTGTTGCCCAAGTCGCGAAGCCGATGCAAGGCTTTCAGCAAGCGGCGATTGTCGCGCGGGTGGAGGCCAATCGTTGGTTCGTCCAGCACGTACAGCACGCCGCACAAGCCGCTGCCCAATTGGCTGGCCAAGCGAATACGTTGGGCTTCCCCGGCGGAAAGGGTCGGGGCGGTTCGTTTGAGCGAGAGGTATTCCAGACCGACGTCCAAGAGGAATTCGACGCGACCTTCGATCTCGCGGACGATCTCACCGGCAATCTTCTGCTCGCGTTTCTTCAGCTTGGCCGAGCGGATGAACTCGAGCAGTTCGGCTAGCGGCATGCTGGTGATGTCGCGCATCGACTTCTTGCGGAAACGTACCGCTGACGCGTCGTCGCGGAGGCGCGAACCATCGCAGGTCGTGCATTCGACTTCCGCCACCAACGATTCCAATTGCCCACGAAAGGCCGGGCTGAGACGCGAAGCGTCTTCCATCGCCGGGTACAACCCTTTGAACTGGAAACGGAATTCGAGCTTTGTTTTCTTTTCGTCGGCATACACTTCGTAGGTGGTGTCGCCGGTGCCGTGCAAAATGATACGGCGTTGCCGGGCCCCAAGTTGGTCGAAGGGAACGTCGATCGGAATTTTGTTTTTCGAGCAAATCGCGTCGAGCATCTTGCGGGAGGTGACCGATTTCAAATCGGGCCACAATCGTAGCGCTCCTTCGGCCAGGCTCCGTTTCGGGTCGCTGAGCAACGCCGTCGGATCGGCCCCGGTTTGCGTACCGAGTCCTTCGCAGTCGGGGCACCAACCAAGGTAGCTGTTGAACGAGAAGTTGTGGGGCGAAAGAGGCTCGAAGCTGCGATCACACGCTTCGCACGAAAGCTTCTGACTTAAGCGTTTCGTTCGCCAATGGGCTTCCGGCACGCCTTCCTCGACGTAGGCCAGGACAAGGACGCCGCCTGATTGGCTGAGGGCGATTTCGACACTGTCGGCGATACGGGGACGAGCGTCAGCGCGAACCGAGATTCGGTCGACGACGACCTCGACATCATGCTTGCGGCGACGGTCGATCTTGGGTGGGCGGTCGAGCGTGTGAACGACCCCGTCGACGCGAATTCGCTGGTAACCGGCGGCTCGCAGTTCTTCCCATAGGTCGGAATACTGCTGCCCGGTATCTAAGTTACGCGGTGCCAACAGGAACAGCTTGGTCCCTTCTTCTTCCTGCAACACTTTATCGGTGATTTGCGTCGAGGTTTGCGTTTTGATGGGCAGGTCGCAGTCAGGGCAATACGGCTGGCCCAAACGGCTCATCAGCACGCGAAGATAATCGTAAATCTCGGTGACGGTACCGACGGTTGAACGTGGCGATTTGCCGAGGTTCTTTTGTTCAATCGCAATCGCGGGCGAAAGCCCTTCAATGTGATCGACCTTCGGCTTCTGCATTTGCCCGACAAACTGGCGAGCATACGAGCTGAGGCTTTCGACGTAGCGACGCTGCCCTTCGGCATAGATGGTATCCATGGCCATCGAGCTTTTACCGCTACCGCTGGGACCGCAGAAGACGGTCATCTTGTCGCGGTCGATGCTGACATCGACGTCCTTCAGGTTGTGCATCTTGGCGCCACGCACGTCGATGCGTTTGGCCTGGGCTTTGGTCGTTTGTTGCGACTCGCGCGCGGCCCGTTTGATCTCGGCGACGGCGCGGCTTGTTTCTCCCTTCAAGAGAGGTTCGAGCGCTTGTCCGGTATGCGACTCTTTGACTGCGGCGACATCTTCCGGCGTCCCTTGGGCGACAATCGTACCGCCGTTGACGCCGCCATCGGGGCCCAGGTCGACCACCCAGTCCGCCGTTTTGATGACATCTAAATTGTGTTCCACCACCAGCACGGTGTTGCCGGCATCGGCAAAGTTGTGCAGCACTTTCAGCAGCATCTTGGTGTCGGCAAAGTGCAGCCCGGTGGTCGGTTCGTCGAGCAGGTAGAGTGTTTTTCCGGTGCTGCGTTTGGAAAGCTCTTTGGCAAGCTTGATTCGCTGAGCCTCGCCGCCAGATAGCGTCGGAGAGGGCTGACCGAGCTTGATGTAATCGAGCCCGACATCGTGCAGCGTTTGCAGCTTCAGGGCGACCTTGGGCACGTTTTCAAACGTCTGCAGGGCTTCTTGGACATCCATTTCCAGGATGTCGGCGATGGATTTGCCTTTGAACTTGATTTCCAATGTTTCGCGGTTGAAACGATGCCCTTCGCAGACCGGGCAGGTGACCCAAATGTCGGCCAGGAAATCCATTTCCAGCTTATTGGCCCCGTTTCCTTCGCACGCGCTGCAGCGGCCACCATCGACGTTGAAGCTGAATCGCCCTGGCTTGTAGCCGCGCATCCGCGACTCTGGCAACTGGGCGAACAGGTCGCGAATTTCGTCGAACACTTTAATGTAGGTGGCCGGATTGCTGCGGGGCGTGCGGCCGATCGGAGATTGATCGATGGCAATCATCTTGTCGAGATGCTCGATCCCTTCAATCCGTTCGTGCTCGCCTGGTTCGCCGAGGCCGCCGTTGAGGTCGCGTCGTAACGCTTCGACCAGAATGCCGTTAATCAGCGAGCTTTTGCCGCTACCGCTGGCCCCGGTAATGCAAACGAAACCACCCAGCGGGATTTCGGCAGTGATGTTCTTCAGATTGTTTTGGGCCGCGCCGACAATGCGGATCTTCTTTTCGCCGATGGGGCGCCGCTTCTCAGGGATTTCGATTTTTTCTTTGCCGGAAAGGAAACGTCCGGTCACGCTTTCTTCCGACGCTTCCAACTGCTTGGCCGTTCCTTGAGCGACCACGTACCCACCCCGCACCCCGGCCCCGGGGCCGAAGTCGATGATGTGATCGGCGACGCGCATCGTGTCTTCGTCGTGTTCGACCACCAGCACCGTGTTGCCCAGATCACGCAGGTCGTTCAGCGTGGCCAGCAAGCGGTCGTTGTCGCGCGGGTGCAGACCAATCGACGGTTCGTCCAAGATGTAGGTCACGCCAACCAGGCCGCAGCCAATTTGCCCGGCCAGACGAATTCGCTGCGATTCGCCACCGCTGAGCGTCGGCGCGGTGCGATCAAGCGTGAGGTATTCGAGCCCTACGTTTTGCAGAAAGCCGAGCCGTCCCCGTACTTCCTTGATCGCTTCCTCGGCGATCTTCTGCGAAAGGGAGTCGAGGTCGAGCATCTCGAAGAAGTCGCGGGCCTCTTGAATCGAAAGCTGGCTCACTTCCGGTAGCGAAAGAGCATTTTGGTCGCCGAACTGTTTGTTGGCGGTGGTAACCTTCACGCTCCGGGCTTGAGGGTTCAGCCGCTGCCCATGACACTGCGGACAGATGACCGTGGCCATGTACTTTTCCAATTGCCGCTGCTGCGGTTTGGAATTGGTGTTGCGGTACTTTTCCAGCAAGTCTGGCACAATTCCGCCGTACGTTCCGCCGTACATCTGCGGGCTGTTACCGCCTCGCCAGGTGAACGTGATATGCTCGTCGCCGGTGCCCCACAGCAGATAATTGTGGTGCTCCTGGGGCATGTCGCGCCAAGATGTTTCCAGCAGTGCCCCTTTGCCGAGGTCGTATTTCCGCTCCATCGTGTCGGCAACACCTTGATAGATGTGCCGTTTCCAGCGACCGAGTTCTTTCCACTTGCCCAGCAGTTCGATTGCCCCTTGCTTGAACGATAATGTCACGTCGGGGACTAGCAGTTCGGGATCGAACGTATAGACCTTGCCCAAGCCGTCGCAGGTGGGGCACATCCCTTGGGGCGAGTTAAAACTGAAAAGCTGCGGTGTTGGCGGGGAATAGGAAATGCCGCAATCGACGCAGGCGTAGTCGACCGAGAACATCATGTCCCCTGCCACGGCTGTTTTGCTACGGCGGCTTTTCGCACGCTGCTTCGGGATCGCGTCTTCCGGGGCGTCTTCGAGGTTTTCTTCTTCTTCCTGCCTCGGGGCGACAATGAGGCTTCCTTCCCCCATCTTCAGTGCCAGCTCGACCGCCTCGGCCAGGCGTCCACGGATACCTTCTTTGATGGTCAGGCGATCGATGACCAGCTCGATGTTGTGTCGCATCTGGCGATCGAGCTGGAGGTCGTCGTTCAACTGGATGATTTCGCCGTCGACGCGAGCCCGGACGAAACCTTGTTTCAAGAGATCGATGAATAGGTCTTTGAATTCACCTTTTTGCCCCCGAACCAGCGGAGCCAAGATCGCAAACGAGCTCCCTTCCTCTTGCTGAATAATCCGCTCGAGGATTTGTTCGCGCGTTTGAGCGGTTAGCTTCTTGCCACACTCGCTGCAGAAACCTTGCCCCACGCGCGAAAAGATCACCCGTAAATAGTCGTAGATCTCGGTGATCGTACCGACGGTACTGCGAGGGTTGTTGCTGGTGGTCTTCTGCGAGATCGAGATGCTGGGGGTGAGCCCGCCAATGAAATCGACGTCGGGCTTGGGCATCTGCCCCATGAATTGCCGCGCATAGCTCGACAAACTTTCGACATAGCGCCGTTGACCTTCGGCATAAATAGTATCGAAAGCAAGCGAACTTTTTCCGCTACCGCTGACCCCTGTTAGGCAAATCAGCTTGTTGCGGGGCAACGTCAGCGTGACGTCGCGCAGATTGTGTTCGCGGGCCCCTTTGACTTCGATATCGGCAACCGGCATGGAAAGACATCCGTGGGTTCTCATCGCGACGAAATAGAATCGAATCCATCGATTTTAGAGAACCTACCACCTGGGGAGAAGGGCATGCGAAGGGAGTGGGTCGCGGAAACAGCCCTCTGCAGGAAATTCATTGCAGAATTGTCACCCCAATCGGGGCGTAACGGGTGGAAGTTCGCCAAGGGTTCTCCACAGCGGCCAGGGCCTTTATTATTAGGGCTTTCGTAAGTAATTGGTTCCCAATCAACGCATTGTTAAGCCCCCTGCACCGAGAGAAATCATGTCGAAATATCGTGTTTTGTTGACCGACTTTGCTTGGGAAGATTTGGAAATTGAGAAGCAAACCCTGACCGATGGCGGGGCAGAATTGATTGTGGCGACCGAAAAAGACGAAGATTCGCTGGCCGCGCTCGCGCAACAGCACCAAGTCGACGCCATCATGACCAACTGGGCCCAAGTCACCGAAAAGGTCATTTCCGCTTCGCCCAACGTCAAGATCGTGGCCCGGCTGGGGATTGGGCTCGATAATATCGACATGGATTACTGCACCCAGCACGGCATCTTGGTCACCAACACGCCAGATTACTGCTTGATTGAGGTCGCCGAGCATACGCTGGCATTGCTGTTTGCGTGTGCCAGAAAGGTGGCGATGTATCATCACGACACGATGAGCGGCAAGTACGACCTGCAAGCAGGCCCGATGATGCGGCGGATGGAAGGGCAAACGCTGGGGATTGTCGGCCTGGGAAATATCGGTGAGATCCTGGCCAAGAAAGCGAAGTGCCTGGGGCTGAACGTCCTGGCGACCAGCCGCAGCGGAAAAACGATGGAGGGTGTCGAAACGGTTGAGCTCGATCGCCTGCTGGCCGAGTCCGATTTTGTTTCGCTGCTGATTCCCGCCACGCCGGAAACCCGGAAGTCGTTTGGTGCCGAGCAGTTCCGTAAAATGAAACCGACCGCCTACCTGATCAATACGGCCCGCGGAGCGATCGTCGATCACGACGCCCTGGCCGCCGCCTTGGAAGGAGGCGAAATCGCCGGCGCGGCGCTCGACGTGCAAGATCCGGAACCGTGCGACTTGACGATCGCCCCCTACAACGACCCCCGCGTGATCGTCACCCCGCACGCCGCGTTTGTCAGCGTTGAATCGCTAGAAAACATGCGCAGCCGTGTCGCCCGCCAGGTGATTGATTGTCTGGAAGGAAAGACCCCAGAAAACGTCCGCAACGGCCTTGCTGCCGGGTAAGAGTTTGCGGGTTCGTCTTGAAAAACTGTGTGCCTTTCACGGTTTTTTAGGGTCTACGCAGCCAATCGAACAGGGGGACCAGCGGAAGCCCCGGATTTTGTGGCCAATCAGCCTGTTGTCATGTTAGATTGCGAACGCAGGCATCGATAGCTCCGCGGAAAATACAAGCTGGTATTTTTTATTAGATATTATTGCTGGATCTTTATATGTTACATGACTAATAGGACATTGCATTTGTCATTGATGCGGAGTTGGAGAGGATCCTCCCATGCCAAACCCAAGACGTTTCGGGCTTAAGGAAGAATTACGGGAAGAGGCAAAAGAGCTTAACACCTACGCACGCGATATTTTTTCAATTTTCGCACGATGGTGGGCATTCTTCATCGCCGCAAACCTCACCGCTGGCGCGTTTCTCGGTGGAGAGGATCGTCCGGAGAGTTATTTGCTGATTGGACGCTTAATCTTCTTTTTCGACCTGTTCGGAGCAGGATTTTGCCTTATTGCTTCGGTTCGCCTTGTTCAGATTAACGATCGCATCGTTGAGATTGCTTCACGACGACGTCCAGAGGATTCACCACTCGGAAATCCGTCGATGTCGAGTTTTTGGACTTGCTTCAAAATGGTATATCAACTATTCGCCCAATGGTTATGGCAGCCCAAGCGAACTCGACACGAATACAATTCCCCACTCCCGATATCCTTTTACCTTTGGTGCACTTTGCCCACCATGTTTTGTTGCCTCTTGGTCGCATTTCTGTGGTGCCACAGTGCAAATCAGCCAGGAAAACCCCCTATTGATATGCGAGATAATGGCCAAACAATAAAGAGATAGGATCTTTGGAAGCTTGGCTGGCAGCTTACGTTTCAACTTCGTTGGGCAGCACCTTGATGGTCAGGCCGCCGCTGCTGCGGATTTCGATTTCGTACTGCTTGCCCTGCTTCACCTTCATGCCTGGCGATTCTTCGTTGGCTGAGCGGACGCCGTATTGCTGGGCTTTGTCTGGGTCGTTGGCGATTTCCCAGAAGTTTTCCCACAACTTCTGCTCGAACTCGGTCGGCTTTTCGTGCACGCCGTACACTTCGGGACGTTCGCCACTCTTATCGATGGCGAACCCCTCGGCAGGCGTTTGATGTTCGCCGTAGATCTTTTGCAACAGGCAAATCGAAGTCGAGCGAAGCGGGTCGGCTGATTCGACCAGTTCGTCGGCGAACTTTACGACCTTACCGTTGATGTACACCATGTCCCCTTCGATGGTGAACTTTTGCGGCTGCGAAAGGGGCGTGCCATGTTGATCGAGTTCCACGAATTGCAACACCGTTTGTGGGTGTTCCGCCCCTTCCGGTTTCGTTTGACTGACGACCTGCATGCGGGCAATGCGGCGATCGATTTTGAGCAGCTTCAACCGTAACGCCAGCTGATCGATCTCGTCTTCTAGCTCGCCAATTTTGAGATTCTTCTCTTCTAACTGCTTGTCTTTGGCGGCCAGGGCGATTTCTTTTTCGTTGTAGATGGAATAGCCGTAATAAGAAACCGTCGAGAACGCGATCAGCAGCAGCAAGATCAACAGCGTTCGGACGGAACTATTGAAACGGTCTATGGATTCGCCCACTTTGGCCATGTGCGCACTCCTTTGGTGCTTGTCGATTGAAGGAAGGCTACGTCGTCAAGTTGCTCGCTTCTTCGTGCCCTGCATTAACGCGTGCAAGTACCATGCCGTTATCTTCGCCGGCATCTCTTCTCTGCTACGCATGCTCACGAAGACGAGAGCATGGCACCCATTTGTTTGCGTTGTGGTAATCCTAACCCGTTCTTGGGGGACGCACCAATCCCAACCTGGTTTCCCTGGGGCCGGAAAAAGAGAAGAGGTTCTGCAGGACTCGCTCGATAGGCACCGGCCTTAACAGCCAATCGGCAGGCTAATGTTACCAGCAAGCTTCGACGTCCTTCGGGTCCGGTGCAGGCAGGTTTCCCCAGGTTGGATAGGGAGTCTTCGGCACGACCGTCAGGCGAGGAAGAACCCCCGGTTCAATCCCCCTCTGGGAATGCTTGACCCCTTCTGGGTCGAAGATGTAACTCGGTGAGTTGCCAGATGCTCGCCAGCGTTCGGTGTGGGGGACGGTACTGTGTAGCCAATCGCGCCACTTGATGTACTGCGGCTGCAACTGGGTGGGATCGATGCCCGCATACAGATCCCTGCGATTCGTAACGCATGCCGAGAAAATGAATAGTCGTGCGTACACCCAGTAATCGCTGCCGGCCCCTGTGGCGATGCCTGGCTTGAAGTCTTTATCAAACTTTTGAGCTGTGGACATGAAATTAGGTCCACCGCGTTGACTGGGAAACACACCAACCCACGTCTGAAACCAGACGGCTCTTTCTACTTTTTCCGGATGCTGACACCAATCGCGAACTTGGGCTTCCGCAATACTGGAATGGAAATAGGCATAGCGGTCGTAGTACTGCTTGTCCAACTCCCCGGCATCTTTTCTCAAAAACGAAGTTGGGTTCAAGCTTGAACCGATGCAAAGTTGAAGTCTCAGGTCGGCAGAATCATTGTGCCCCATCCCCTCGACCATTTCAAACAGCATGTCTCGCAGTTCTTCCTGGGGCGTGTTGTAGGCTTTCACCATCTCGTTGATCATGACGTTGGCTTTGTCCATGCCAACGAGCCAATTCTCGGTGTCTTGCTGCAGAGCAGGGCTAAGATGGTCAAACCGAAATTGCCTGACCTCATTCATGGCATTGTCAAACTCGGCGCGGGTGTAAACAGTCTCAGCCTCTTGGGCCGTAACCAGGCTAGGGCAAAGAAAAACGCCCGCGAGGATGGCGACGATACTCAGCGTCGCCATAAATTTGAACGACGCGAAGACTCCACCATTCCGATTACCTTCGCTGATTGTGAGCAAATCCTGCAATTCGGTTCTTTCAGTTCAAAAGGACAGAAAAGTACGATGAAATAGCACCCATTTGTTTGGCATTGATCCCGCAGGGTACGCTGGGCGTACCGAAACCCAAGTTTATGGATGTCTGCGCGGGTAATCCCAATAAGGCAGTGGACCGATTTGCCACGAATCCGGGGCTTCCGTTGGTCGCTCCTGTTGGATTGATGGCGCGGACCTGAATAGGTTTCATCTTATCTACGTTGGCATCTCTTCTCTGCTACGCATGCTCACGAAGACGAGAGCATGGCACCCATTTTTTTGCGTTAGGGTAATCCTAACCCGTTCTTGGGGGACGCACCAATCCCAACCTTCCCCTGCTTGGCGAGGAAAATGAGGGAGTTTGTGCAGAAATTGCTTGGCGAAAGGACTAAAATGGGGCGCACCTCATTCGTTCGCTTATCTTCACGGAGCCCCATCATGGATCGTCGTCAGTTTCTGACCACCGCTGCCGCTACTACCGCGATTGCTGCTTTGCCGCGTGTTACGTTTGCCCAAGATTTGCAGGATATCAAACCGAAGCGGGTCGGCTTGATTGGCTGTGGTTGGTATGGCAAGTGCGATCTGCTGCGGTTGATTCAGGTTGCTCCGGTCGAAGTCGTTTCGATTTGCGATGTCGATACTCAGATGCGGCAAGGTGCAGCCGACATCATTGCTTCCCGCCAAAAATCAGGTCAGCAGCCTCGACAATTTGGCGACTATCGCGAGATGCTCAAGGAAAAGGATCTCGATATCTGTTTGATCGGCACACCAGACCATTGGCATGCGCTGCCAATGATCGAGGCGGTGCGTGCTGGGGCCGATGTTTACGTGCAGAAGCCGATCAGCCGCGATATCGCCGAAGGTCAGGCCATGTTGGCTGCGGCTCGTAAGTACGATCGCGTGGTTCAGGTCGGCACGCAGCGTCGCAGCACGGCGCACTTGATCGAGGCCCGCGATAAGGTCGTTAAGGAAGGTTTGCTCGGCACGATCGGGCACGCCGAAATTTGTTGCTATTACGGCATGGGACGCAACGCCAAGCGAGACAATTGCCCACCTCCAGAGTATCTCGACTTCGATATGTGGACCGGCCCGGCCCCCAAATTGCCGTTCAACCCGGTGATGCACCCCCGCAGCTGGCGCATGTTCAAGGAATTTGGTAACGGCATCATGGGCGATATGTGCATTCACATGCTCGACACGGTGCGGTGGATGCTCGATCTCGGTTGGCCCACTTCGGTCAACAGCCGAGGTGGCACGTATGTCTGGAAAGACGCCACCGGTAACGTGCCTGATACCCAAGTGGCGACGTTCGATTTCCCGGAACTTGATGTCGTGTGGACCCATCGCGCCTATGGCGACGCCCCAGACCGCGATTACCCCTGGGCTGTTTTTCTGTACGGCGATAAGGGAACGCTGAAAGCAAGCGTCAACAAGTACGAGTTCTTCCCACGAGGCCGCCGCGAACCAACCCTCAGCGGTTCCCCCAAGGTCGAGTGGGACAAGTACCCAGAAGATCAGCACGAAAAAGACCTCGAGCAACACGTCGCCGCTGCCAACCGGGCGCACCAACGCGACTTCCTACAGGCCGTTGAAAACCGTACCAAGCCGGTCGCCGACATCGAGCAAGGCCACATCTCAACCGCCAGCTGCATCTTGGCCAACATGTCGCAAGAACTAGGCCGCAGTCTGGCTTGGGATCCTGCAAAGCACGAAGTCGTCGGCGACGACGAAGCCAACCAAATGCTGGCCCGCGAATACCGCGAAGGATACGAGCACCCGACAGCGGATAACGTGTAACCCAGGTAGGCTGGCGTTAGCGCCAGCGTAACCCAGCGAAGACAAACCGGCGTTATGATTCTGCTGCCGGTTTGTCTTTAGTTGGCTTTAAAGGGTTAAACCTGGAACTGTCCCACCAAGGTTTGCAACTGCTGCGAGATGCCACCGAGCGTGCCGCTGCAGCTCTTGGTTTGGCCGGCTCCTTCTGAGACGCGTAAGGCGCTGGTATCGACCGAGGCCACTGAGCGGGCGATTTCTTCGCCGGCGGTTGCCGATTCGTTGACCGATTGCGAGACTTGCTGCACGGCCTCATTGGTACGGGCGACGTTGTTGGCGATTTCCTGGGTGGTGGCCGATTGTTCCTCGACGGCTGCGGCCACACTTTGCGAAATCGAGTTGAGCTTCTCGATCACTTCGCGAATCGCATCGATCGATTGCATTGATTCGTTGGAACTCGATTGCATGCTCGACACGCGGCGTTCGATATCGCCGGTGGCGTCGCCGGTTTGACGAGCGAGTTCCTTGACTTCGCCTGCCACGACGGCGAAGCCTTTGCCGGCTTCCCCGGCGCGGGCCGCCTCGATGGTGGCGTTCAATGCCAACAGATTGGTTTGCTCGGCGATGTCTTGGATTAACTCAACCACATCGCCGATCTCGTTGGCAGCGAGGTTCAACTGCGATAGCTGATTGCGGCTCCCTTCGGTCAAGCGATGGGCCTCGGAAGCAACGTGGCTCACTTGGTCCATGTTGGCAGCAATTTGGTTGATGCTGATCGACATCTCTTCGACCGCACTGGCCACGATGTCCATGTTCTTCGACATGTCAAGCGACATCTCGGACATCGTGCGCATATTGACCGAAAGTTCTTCCGCAGCGGCAGCCGCTGAGGTCGATTGTGTTTTGGTTTCGTGCGAGATGTTGGTCATGTTGTCGGCGGTCGAGTTCATGTCTTCGGCAGAACGGGCGATGGCCTGACTGTTTTGCGAAAGGGCGGTCATCGCCTTTTGCAGGTTCTCGACCATGTGATTCAACGAATTCGACATGCTGCCGATTTCATCGTGACTTTTCACTTCCAAACGTTGCCGTAAGTCACCATCCGACACATGCCCCAAGATGGTCATCACACGACGAATAGGAAGCACGATAGAGCGGCTGAGGACAATGGCCAGGATGGCCCCAATCATCAGGGCAGCTATGCTGACGAAAGGTAAAACCCAAAGGGTCGTTTGATTGGCAGCTTGAACTTGGGCTCCCAATTCTTGTTGATCGTCGGCAATTTCTCGGTTAATCGTTTGAGCAAGCTCGGCCACATGAGGACCAATCAGGTCGAGTTTCTCGGCTACTAACGAGCGCTCGTTCGCCAAGGCAGCAGACAGTTGCTCGAACCCTTCTTGGTAGGCGTTGGTATCCAGAATCATCTGAGCAATTAAACGTTTGCTCTCTGGATTTTCGGTTAGCGAATCGAGTTGAGCCAGACTGGCTTTGAGCTGCGTAAGTGCTTCCAACGCGTCGGTCTTGTAGTTCATGTCGGTCGTATAGATCAGACGATACAAGCCAACCCGCGCACGCATCAGGTTATTGAGCGAAGCGACCGCTGCTTTTTCGGATTTGGTTTGCGGGTCGTTGCTCTCGGAATCGATGACCAGCAACAGGTTCTGGGCGATGCTAGAACCCTTGCCTGCGATCGTGCCGCTCCATAGCTGATCTCGTTTCAAGCGGCTCTCAGCAACTTCGGTAAAAGCGTCGCTATATTGCTGAACGGCATTCTCGATCTCCACCACCTTTGCACGGCGCTGGGGATTTCTGATCGATTGTTCGGCTTGCTGCAATTGCGAACTGATTTTGGTCTCGAGCTTGTTGAAATGTTCGACAACTGCCGGGTCCCCCGTGAAGTCGAAGCTTTTGACCAGGAAGCGGAGCTGCATCATTTCTACGAGGGCATCCGAGCACGTACTCGCGTTTAGTGTCTTCCTGCGGTACTCGTCAAAACCTTCAGACGCACGACGTGTTCCGTTCCAAGCGACAAAGCCAGAGACGATCATCAAGAGCAATACGGTGCCAAAACCCAAGATGGTCTTTTGCATGATATTCAGGCGACTTAACATCTTTATTAACTCCGTCTTGTCTGAGATTGCGAGTTGTTTTGCTCGGGGGTCCCACTCTTGGAATGGTTACCTAGAGATTGATTAACTAGAGAAACATAGTTTTCTCCCTGAGCTAGCTTTTGGTTGAGGGAAAATATGCCAGCCGATTGGCCTGGGGCTACGCGGTTCAACGTTTTAACAAGCGAAAAAAGGAGCCATAATCAAGCAACTTACGACGTTGGTTGCGGATTACCGTATCGGCGGCGACGGGGCTTCCTAGAGGTGGCAGGATAGCGCAATAAGTGGCATTTATTAACATCTGGTATCCGTTCGTTGCCTTGTCGGCTCGGTAGGCTTTGGTTGATCCGGGATCTCAGAACAACCGCCGTAAGTGCTATTACCGTTGTTGTTTGTGGCGAAATTGCGATTCTGGCAGCTGGCTGCTAGCAAAGCCACTTTGGGGATTAGGGACATCGACACGCCGTTGACAAGTTATCCCCAAGTTAATTGGTTCGTTCGGCAGAATTTATGAAGCGTTAAGTTGTTGCCTGGCATATGGTTTCTGATCTGCCTCTGCGAAAAATTCATTCTGTCGCTGCGTAGTCGGTGGATGCGAGCTAAGGGGTGTGCGTAGAATTCGTGCCGCTTAGAAAATGCCCCGCTGCCGCCGTAAGAAGATGTGCGTTGTGTGCGGGGGAACCCTTGGATAACGTTTCGAGAGGATAGGAAGCCAAGTCCGCATGGAAGAACCAACTGTCGATCAAACCGCAGTCGAATCGCAAGACACCAGCCCCAACCCCGAGGAAAAAGCCGCTGCCGACTTCCCCTTGAGTGACGAACTGTTGGCGAAACTGGAAGCAGCCTCGGCCCCTTACCTGGGCCAGTGGAATACGCTGATCAGTACCACCAACTGGGATAAGGGGATGATCATCTACAAGTGGCGCACGTCGCTACAGGAAGCTGGCGCCCCAGCCGCTGAGTATGCCGACGAGGCCTGGGCTCGCCGCGTAGGTGGCGTTACCGGTCAACACGTCGGACGTTTGCGCCGCGTGTTCGAGCGATTCGGTGACAACTATCCCACTTACAATGGCCTTTACTGGAGCCACTTCCAGGCTGCCATCGAGTGGGAAGATGCTGAAATGTGGCTGGAAGGGGCCGTCGAGAACTCCTGGTCGGTCGCTTCGATGCGGAATCAACGCTGGGAGACGATGGGCAAGCTCGATTCCGAGCGGCCGGATGAGAAAGATATTATCTCTGCCGAGGTAGACGAAGACTTCCAACCTGCCCAAGGGCAAGATGGGGAAGTCCGTGGCAGCATCGACGAGATGGATCCTCCCACCGGCCCAACCCACGAAGGGCCTGACTTCGGCGACGAAGAACAGGGTGCCCAAGCACGTGAATCGAGCGGCGTGGCCGAAGGGGAAGTGGGAGACGTCTTGTCGCCACCCTCGCTGATAAAACCGTTCGCCGAAATCGGTAATCTGCCAGACGACGTGCTCGACGCCTTCGAGGCTTTCAAGTTGGCCGTGATTCGTCATCGGGCCGCTGGCTGGGAAGAGATCAGCCAGGAAGACATGATCAGTTGCTTAGAGTCGCTGAAAGTTTTGGTCAATGCTCCGAGTGGCGAGCCTGATAAGCCCAAAGCACCACGTGGCGACGGCGAAGCCGCACCCTTCTAAGGTGTTGATCTTGAGGGAAACTGCCGTCTCTCCCCTCGTAACTAGGGGAGGGACGGGCACATAAAGCCTGTCTGTGGCGATTGTTCTTATTTTGCCGGCATTAGCGTTTGAGTAGTTTCTCAAGCGTGTGGCGTGCTACTTGCCTCTGGAAAGAATGCGACCAAGGCTTCCAACAAACACTCGTCTTTCTTGTTGGAAAAGTTGCATGTCTTACTTACTCGTATTCGCCGGGTTGCTGGGAATCTCGCTCTATTTAGACCTAAGCATTGCGCTTGCCTCAGGGATTATTCTGATTGGCCTCACCATTTGGGCCGTACTCATGAACCGTAAGCTGCCAATTCCGAAATGGTAATCGCGGCGCGGTTGTCGGAATGCTCAGAGGGCCGTTGGGCTTTCTCTTACAAGTGAACATCTTCGCGAAGTAACCACGCAACAAGCTCTGCACGGCTAATGCCAGAACGGGCCAATGCGCCGCGATTGGTTGCCACGGTCTCCCAGAAGTTGTCGTCTTTGTTTTGCGGATAGAGTACCGCTATGCGGGCATTCAAATGAAGCGATTCGCCGGTTCGTAATCCCATCCGATATCGCACCATCGAGCTAGGCATCGTCGTCATTGCCGAGGCGTCGACCAATACCCGAGATTTGTCCCGCCGCTCTAGCTCTTCCACAATACGTCGCAGCAACTCAACCCACTGTTCTTCCGTGGGATCGCCTGACATGATGAACTCAAGAAATTGTGGATGTTCTAAGATGTCGAAATCAACTACCGACATAGTTCGGCTCCAGCCTAATCGGTGATGAACAAAGCAAGTTAGTCTCCTCCAATCGCAAGAGATAACACGATGCCCCATTCAACTAACATCAATCATGACATGTTGATTTTTGCCTGCCAATAAAAAAATAACATTCAGCATTAAAATATGTCGGCCATGCCCGCAGGGCGGAAAGCGCTTTGACTTCTCTGATCCAGCGATTGTTAATCGCTAAGCAATACGAGAGAGCAACATGGGCCGCTTAGCAGGCTGTTAGATTCGTCAGTCAGTCAATGCCCAAGCGGCATTAACCGAGTGCGAATAACTCTGGCCCGCATTCTTGCGTGACCACTTCGCCAAAGAGGGTGTGGGCGTGGCAATCGTAGACCACTACCGGCAGAATCTTGCCAATTTGCCGAGGATTGCCATCGAACACCACAATGCGGTCGCAATGGGTTCGCCCGATGAGCTGGGTGGCATGAGAGTTCTCGATTCCCTCTCCACTTTTTAGGGCAGTCTTGCTGGGACCTTCTACTAACACTTGTACCGTGTCGCCGATCAACTTCTGGTTGTCTTCTAAGCTGATCCGGTTTTGAATGGCCAGCAGGTCGTTGTTCCGCTGCTGCTTCACGTGGTGCGGGATGTCGTCGATAAACAGGTCAGCCCCGCGGGTTCCTTCGCGCTCGCTGTACTTAAAGATAAAGCTGTTCTTGAAGCGGCATTCTTCGACCAGTTCGACCGTCTTTTGGAAGTCTTCGTCGGTCTCGCCACAGAAACCGACAATAAAGTCGCTGCTGACGGCATAGCCAGGCACAATCTCGCGAATGCGGGCCATCATTTCGCGGTAGTCGGCCACGGTGTAGCCACGCTTCATCCGCTTGAGTACTTCGTCCGAGCCACTTTGCAGCGGCACGTGCAGGTAAGGCGAAACCTTGCTTAAATCGCGTACGGCTTCCAACAGTTCCCGTGTCATATCTTTGGGATAGTTGGTAACAAACTTGATTCGTTCGAGCCCTTCGATCTCTTGTAGTTCGGCCAGCAGATCGGCCAGGCGCCACAGCTTGCCGTTGGAATCGGTCGCTTTGTAGCTGTTGACCGTTTGCCCCACCAAGGTGATCTCGACGGTGCCGTGTTCGGCCAGGTGGCGGCTTTCGCGGAGGATGTCTTCTGGCGAACGGCCTTGCTCGGGGCCACGCACGCTGGGGACGATGCAGTAGGTGCAGAACTTGTCGCAGCCAATTTGAATGCGCACGTAGGCCTGAAACGGCGTAGGACGCATCTCAGGGTCGCGCAGTGGATCGAAGCTCTCGTGGCTGCGAGTAATCTGATCGCGCGTGCCATCTTTGCGGCCAAGGCTAACTTCGATCTGCTTTCCTTCTCCGGCAGCGATCTTGTCGATCATCGATGGGATCTGATGTAGCTGACCAGGGCCGACAATCAAGTCGACGTAAGGCGCCCGGGTGAAGATCTTATGCTGGTGATTCTGCGCCATGCAGCCCATCACGCCGATGATCTTCTCAGGATGCTGCTTCTTCAAATCGCGAAGCACGCCCAGATGGCTGTAGGTTTTGTTTTCGGCTTGTTCGCGAACGCTGCAGGTGTTGAACAGCAGAGTATCGGCTTCGTCCGGAGAATTTGTCAGTACGTAGCCTTGCTTGCGCAGCGTAGCCACTACCAGCTCGCTATCGAGCATGTTCATCTGACAACCGACGGTTTCAATGTAAAGACGTTTTTCCATGCGGACGAATCAGGGGGAGACGGTCAGGCCAAGCCAGGCAGACTAGGCGACCTCTTTTTGTTTCTGCTTGATGAATTCTTCAAATTGCTTTTGCTGCGCCTGTTCGCTTGCTCTGCGTTCTTCTTCGGCCTGTTGCTTAAGAACGAGTTCGCGTTGCTTACGGAATTCCTCACGGAATTGCCGCACCAGACGATTACGCCGCGCCTGCATCAGCCGCACCAATCCCATGATGGCGAAGTAGGAGGCGATCGCGAACAGAATGATATCCCAGCGACTCACAGCTTATAATCCCGCGTCCGTGCAGAAAACCAACGGTGTATCTTAAACAACCACTACCGCCGAGGGCGAGAGGGATTTTCAGGCCTGCGGGGGCATTTCAGGCGGAAATCGACGGTTTTCTGGCCATTTGCCTGGGATCGGCGGGGTAGCAGCGAGGCTTTAAAGCTCGGATTCCGCCACAAATCGATCCCCCACTGCTGGTTGGTAGCCACGAATGAACTCGGCGGCTTCCATTACCTTCTTACCGGCAGGCTGAAGCTTGTGAACCACGATCTGCCCGCCTGGGGCGGCGATTCGTAGCTGGTCGGCGGTGGCTGAGGCAACCGTTCCTGGTTGGGGATCGTTCTCGGCAGGCTCGCCCAGCAGCGAAATCTCGACCAAGATCAACCGTAGCGGCGGTTTGTCTCCGCGCGACAAATGGGTGTAGCAGCCAGGCCAGGGCTGAAAAGCGCGGAACTGGTTGTAGATCTGCTGGGCAGGCTGCGTCCAATCGATGTCCGCATCGGTTTTCTTTAGCCGCGGTGCCTTCGAGACCAGACTGGCGTCTTGCGGCTCGCCCACGAGCGACTCGCCGCCGTGCGTTTCAAGCAGGGCAATTGATTCCAGCACCGCCGGAACGCCCATTTGCGCCAAGCGAGGCTCCAACTCAACGGCTGTTTCGGTTGGCTCGATGGGGATTCGTACGACCTTCAAGCAAGGGCCGCCGTCTAGCTTCGGAGTCATGTGAATCACAGTGACGCCGGTTTCGGCATCGCCGTTGTAGATGGCCCAGTTCACGGGAGCCGCGCCGCGATATTTGGGTAAGATCGAACCGTGCAAGTTGATTCCGCCCAGCTTAGCTAGCGCCAACGACTCGCGAGAAAGAATTTGCCCGTAATCGCACACGACCAGCAAATCGGCCGCTTGCTGCTGCAAAATCTGCCGGGCTTCGTCGGTGTTGATGCTTTCCGGATCGTAAATCGGCAGGCCGTGCTGCTGAGCGACGTCTCGCATCGGGGTCGGCGGAGCAGGACGCTTGCCGCGCGTGGGACGCAGCGGTTGCGTGAAGAGGCAAACCACGTCGTGGTCGCTCGCAAGCAGGGCTTCAAACGTGGGAACGGCGAAAGGGCCGGTTCCCATCATGACAATGCGCAT
The DNA here is from genome assembly GCF_003335505.1 of Bremerella cremea. Lineage (NCBI taxonomy): Bacteria > Pseudomonadati > Planctomycetota > Planctomycetia > Pirellulales > Pirellulaceae > Bremerella > Bremerella cremea. Next base: position 453,660 of record NZ_QPEX01000046.1, on the reverse strand, counting down.
GCCGGTTACTTCTAAGCGTATTTCGCTTCCATATCCTTCTGGAACGCGGCGATCTCTTCGTCGGTAGGCAACTTGCCTTCCGAGCGGAGGCGTTCGAAGGTCAGTTCAAACTGGTCGACTTCAGGCTGAATCTGGTAGAGGGAATCTTCATCCATCCGCTCGATGAACATGATCCCATCCAGGTGGTCGGTCTCGTGCTGGACGCAGCGGGCAAACATGCCGCTTACCTTTTGCTCGAACTTCTCACCGTTAGGCATGTACGCACTAAACAAGACCTCGGCGGGGCGGAGCACAGGGCCGTAGACGCCTGGCAGGCTCAAGCAACCTTCTTCCGCTTCGTCGGTCCCGGTAGTGCGACTAATGGTGGGGTTGATGAAGACTAGTTCCTCCCCTTCCCCTTTCGCCCCGGCCAGATTCATCACGAAGAATCGCAGCGGCAAGCCAACCTGATTGGCAGCCAAACCGATGCCGCGCGCCGCGTACATCAGCTCGAACATCTCGGCAATCATGCCGCGAAGCTCTGCATCGACGCGTTTCACAGGCTTCGACTTGTAGTTTAGGGTCGGGTGAGGGTAGTGAATAATCTGCAACGTAACGGTCCTAAGAGCCGAGCCAACAACGATTTAACCCCGCCTTTGGCAAGCTCGCCAGGAGGCGGGTAATCGCTTTATTATAGAAAGAATGCCCGACTGGTCGACAGCCGCCCCCTGATGGGTTCAAGCGCCGCGGCCAGGTTTACGCCGGTCGGCTGCGGCCATGCACCGGGTAGACGCGTGGTTCTTCGGATTCTTCCGCTTCGGATTGCACCGATTCCGAAGCTGCCGGGGCTTCCACTTCCTGTTCGGCATTTTCATTGCCGTCATCGTCTTCCTTCTTCGATCGCGCCTTATGATCGGGGCGGAAGACGCGTCCCAGCGGACCAGCCAAGAGGGCCGGCAGGAAGAGCAAGTCGCCCACCAAGGCCACCGCCAACAGCGAGACCATCAGGTAACCAAATCGCTGGGTCGGGGTGAACGTGCTGAAGGCAAACACCGCTAAACCGAGACCACCGATGATGGTCGTTTGGAACATAGCCAGTGCACAGCGGCTGTAGGCTTCTTTAATGGCTTTGGCACGGGTGTAACCCTCGTCTAAGCCCCAGCGGAACCAGGTGAGGAAGTGAACCGTATCGTCAACCGCGACACCCATCGCCACACTGGCGGTCATCATGGTGCCGATATCAACTTCCATGCCGGTCCACGACATGTAGCCAAACACCACGCAAATCGGAAAGACGTTCGGCAACATCGAAATGAGCCCCGCGCGGAAGCTCTTCAGCACCAGCGACATCACGAGCGCGATCAAGACGAACGCCCACACCGTGCTTTCGATCAGGTTCGAGAGCAGCGTTCGGGCTGCTTTGTAAACGACGGGGACCACGCCGGTGTAAACCAAAGAAATGGGTGGCCGCTCGGGATCGTACATCCGGGGAATCTCTTGGCCGGTGTACTCGTGCTGGGTGACGTCGAACGTCCCTTTCATGGTCTTGCGAAATGCGTCCATGTCGTACATGGCGTTCGGCTCGACCAGCACGACGTAGTCGCAATTCTTGGCGATATAGTCCAAGCGGTCTTGCGTATGGAAATCGGGATCGTGATCGATCAGCTTGACGCGAGCGTTGGTTAACAGATCGCGCAAGGTTTCGGAAAAGACCTTGGTTGCGTCGAGGTGATTGTAGCGTTCTTTACCATCCTGGCTGACATCCGCCTTCGTTTCGGCCTTGTCCAGAGACGCATAATTAACGCCGAGCAAGCCGACTTTGGCATTCACAAATCCTTTGCCATCTCGATCTTTGTCCAACTGCAGCAGGATTCGATCGCGGGCCTGATAGGCGTCCATGATCGGCTCGGTGACTTGCTTTAAGTCGTCGACGAAGTTGCCGTAATCGATGTTCTCAAGCGCACCCAGGCGAAGACTGACCCGCCATAGTTCGGCTCCGTTCTCTTTGTCGACCCGTAAATAATCGGAATTGACGAACTCGTTGAACGAGGCTTCCAAACGACGGCTATAAGCACCGCGTTCCAAGAACGAAGCGGTACTGCTGCCTGCGCTCGGCAGTTCTGGGGCAAAGGTTAGTGCGGAAGTGGGCGGACCAACCACTTTAGCCCCTTCAGGACCAAGATACTCTTCGACCACATTGGCCACGCGACCTGCCATTTCCATCCGTTCGAGGAACGAATAGCGGAACTTCGGTTCGAGTTTATCGGGGGCGGCCGCGGCCTTCGGATTTAAGGGGTCGGCACCTTTTTCTTCGTTCGACTCGTCGTAGTACATTACTTCGGGCTCGACACGAACCACCAATTCCATCGGCACGAGCTTACCGAGGTGCCCTTCTAGCCAGGCATAGTCTTGAATGATACGCGCGTCTTCGTCGAACATCTTCAGCAGTTGGACCGAGGTCTTGAGGTACTGCAGCCCGAACGCGAAGAACAAGAAGACTACCATGCACGTGGCAGCCACTTTGATGTTGTTGTTGATGATGAAATCGCCAATACGATCCCCCAGCCCACGCAGCCATAGGGCGGTTGGGGAAGGCTCTTTCGGCTTGAAGTCGCTTCCCTTTTTGGGCGCCGGATCAGGCGGCCACATCTGTAGCGCGGCTGGCAGGTAGGTGAACAGCAAGAACAGCGTTGCCAACACCCCCAAAGCCGAGAAGATCCCGAACTTATGAATGGGCGTAATGCTACTGGTCGCCAGCGAACCGAGACCAACCGCCGTGGTCACCGCAGCGATGGTGCAAGGGTACCAACCATGCGCAATGGTCAGCTCTGGTGCATTGCGGAGTGTGCCGTTTTCTTTCACCACGTCGCGGTAGTAGTTCACAATGTGAATCGCGCCGGACAAGCCGAGCACATACACCACCGCCGGCATCGACATCATCACGGCATCGGTCGTAGGATCGAGCCACCAAATGAACGTTCCGGCTGTCCACCAAACCAAAGACAAGCTGGTCACCGCGCTGATTCCGCCGACGAAGAAGACCATGATCGTCAGCTTGATGCTGCGCAAACAGAAGTACGAAAGCCCCAAGCCCAAGATCACGCTAAACGAGACCAAGCGGGCCAGGGTCCGTTCCCCTTCTTCGTCGATCGAAACGTTGTCGACCGGAGGGCCACCAAGGCGAAGCTTTTCAGGCGGAATGCCAGCCTGTTCGGCGAGTTGTTCTAACTGCCCTTCTTGGCGGCCTAGTACCCCGTGCCCCATGGTGCGGCGGAGATCCATTTTGCCGGCATCGGTCAGGGTGACAATCAAGCAGGTTTGCTTGCCATCGGGGCCAAACAAGGTGCCGGTTAGGCGGGCGAGCGCTTTTTTACGAGCGTCTTCCAGCTCTTGCGGCGTCGGGTCTTCGTCACGAACGAGAGTTCCGCCAGGCGCCGATAAAGCCGCCAGGACATCAGGCCCCGATGTTACCGACTTAAAGAGGCGTGCTTGTAAGCGACGGGGATTATCGTAATAGAATTTATCAACCTTCTTAACGTACTCCCCCTTAATCGAGTTGCCGCCATAGAAGATGCGCTCGCTAATCCGCCCCATTGCCCCGAGGACGGTACTCTTGCCATCCCACTTATAGATCTCGCCGTTGGGTAGCAAATAAAACCATTGGTTTCCTCTGCCGAGAAACCACTTTTCGTCCTCACCACCCCAGTTGCGATAGTCTTCGGTGGCATCGCCTGGCGTATCGGGATAATAGAGGGCCAGTTCGTCGCCAATGAAATTAGGCTGGAAGTGATCGAGCGGCTCTCCCTTTTTCTCACCCTCGGCAGGAGGCTCTGGCACGAGCAACCGAGCGAGGTAGTTCAGCGATTGGTCATCCTCGGTGCAGCCATCCCAACTAATCAGGACGAACTGCTCGCCCATAAAGTGATCGCGAAACCAATCGAGTTCGGAAGTCTCGGCGAAGTCGTCGGGCAGCCAGTCTTTAACATCGTTCTTCATTTGCTCTAGCGAGAGCCGAGCTCCGCGTAAAGCAAACGGGACGAGGAAAAAGATCCCGCAAAGGATCCAGATAGCGTATCGCTCGAAAAATGTTGGACGACGCATTTGCATCAAATTTCGCTCGTTGAGAATCCTGAAGCAGCTGACAAGCAAGTTGTGGTAATAAGCTCGTTGCCAAGCCGCAAATACCCTGCCAGCCTAAACAAGAATCGTTATTTTCCGCCTATGGACTTGATCAGCGAAACTTCACCGATCCTAAAATTTTGGACGGACCGCACAAAAGTGCGTATTGCAGGCTATATTTTCTGCGCGCTGAATCGTTTAAAGCTACAGTTTTCTTCAAATTCAGTCTACCGCAGGCGCATTTACCCCATCCTGCGTATTTCCACCATTTGCTATTTGAGGGCGAATTGCTAGCCCAATTAAGCGAGTAAAGACAAGAAACCTATTACTCGCTTCGGTAGAATACCGCTAACGCTGAAACCAATCTTTGATTTTGCCTCCCCCGTAAGGAGTAATCGATGACGACACCTCTAGAGTCTTTAATCCAAGCTGGCACCAAAGTCTGGCTTGATTCCATCGATCCTGATTTGGTCGATTCCAATTACAAATTGGGGGTGAGTGGCGCAACCTCAAACCCTGTGATTGTTTCAGGATTGATTGATTCCGGGAACTACAACGAGTGGATCGAAGAACTGACTTCCCAGGGAAAAGACGCTGACGAAATTGCCTGGACGATTACCGACCGCCTTGTTCAGCGGGCTCAGGACGTTTTTCTGCCGGTTTGGGAAAAGACCGAGGGGAACGATGGCTATGTTAGTTTCGAGCTCGATCCGCTGCTGGAAGATCTCGAACGGGACATGCCCCATGAAGAGCGAGTGGCCAAGTATATCGAGCTAGGCAAATACTGGGGCCTCGGACGTCCCAACCGGATGATTAAAGTCCCGGCCACGCCAGCGGGGATCGACGCCCTGGAAGAGCTTTGTGCGGCAGGGATTACGCTGAATGTCACCCTTTGCTTCACCATGCGGCAATATCACGCCGCCCGCGAAGCGGTTTGGCGAGGTGCTCAGCGGCGCAGTTCGCTGGATGGTTTCAAAAGTGTCTACTCTATTTTCGTTTCTCGGGTCGATGTTTACTCCGAAAAGCATCTGCCAGATTTAAGCGATGACGCTCAAGGACAACTGGGAATTGTGAACGCCAAGAACATCTGGCGCGACAATGCTGAGTTCTGGGCCGATAAGAATCTGAAGCTGCAGCAAGAGCTTATTTTCGCGTCGACCGGAACCAAATTGCCGGAAGATCCGCCATGGAAGTATGTGGCCGCGTTTGCTGGCGATGGCATCGAAACCAACCCGCCCAAGACCAACGACCAAGTGCAAGCAAGCGGCAAAACGTTCGATCGCCAAATCGATCAGATGCCGTCGCAAGAGGTGCTCGACGAATTGGAAGCGAAGGTCGACTATGCCGATCTGGAAAAGGTGTTGATGGACGAAGGGATCGCCAAGTTCGCCGATCCACAAAAGTCGCTGCTTTCATTGATTGAATCGAAGAAAGCAGCCGTCTAACGACGCCTGAACCGTGCTGTTGATTTTCCAAGACTTCTTCATGCCTAGCTTGGGCAGGAAGAAGTCTTTTTTTTTTAAGGTCTAACGGCCTGCTAAAGGGGGAGATAGCCGTTTTGGCGGAACCACTGCCAAGAGTCTTCCAACGTTTGGTCGAGCGGGCGATTCTGATAGCCGAGTTCGGCCTTTGCTTTGTCGCTGGAATAGTAGTGAAACTGCGAAGCAATCTTTAGTGCGGCGGAGTTGACTTCTCCTTCTTTGCCTTCCATGGTGGCCCACATGTCGCCGAAGTAGCCGACGACCGCCGTGAAGTAAGGGCCCATTTTTCGCCAGGGAGGACGACGGCCGGTGATTGCGGCCATGCGTGTCCACAGATCGAAGTAAGTGAGGTTCTCGCCTCCGAGGATATAGTTTTCACCCACTCGGCCTTGCTGCAGGGCATTGATGCAGGCCTGGGCTACGTCTCGCACGTCACAAGTTGTCCCGCCACCGTTTGGCGCCAAAGGAGGCTGCTTTTTGACGACCGATATCAACATGCGTCCTGACGAAGGTTTCCAATCCCACGGACCAAACATGAGCCCTGGGTTAACGATCACGGCGTTGAGCCCTTCGGCGATCAGTTTTTGCAGTTCCTCTTCTGCTTCTCGTTTGGTGATTACATAGGGGCAGGGAATTTTGCCTTCGCGGGGCGTTTCCTCGTTGGCCGGGGCGTCTTCCTGGCCAATCGCCAAGGCATCGACCGAAGAAACGTGAACCATCCGAATTTTATGTTTCAGCGCGGCCAGCCCAACGATTCGCGTTCCTTCGACGTTGGTTTGGTGCATCATCTTCCCTTTGGTCCAGCCGATATGGACCATCGCCGCCGCATGAATGATCGCCTCGGCCCCAAGTGCGGCGGTGCGAACGTTGTCTTCGTCCTTGACGTCGCCTTGTACGACTTCGAGATCGAGCCCCGCCAAACTTCGATCGGTTCGTGGGTCGCGAACCATGACGCGAACTTGATGCCCTTGCTGCAGCAACATGCGAACGATGTTATTTCCGACGAGCCCAGTTGCCCCGGTGACGAGTACCCGCACTGCTTATTCTCCACTGACGTTAAACATTTCTGGCCATGAGTTGTTTATCGAGTTTACCTATCTTAATCTCCAGTATCATTGGCGTGGGCATTCGCTTATTGATGACCATAAATGCCGCTGCAGAGGGGGCTCTGCGTTGAAACGTGTGCGTTGATTAAGATCGTACGCCTTACCGCGTGTTGATTTCCTTGGATCGACCAAGTGGTTGCGTTTTTATTCTTTCTTCGGCATTTCCCGACGATCGTGCGCGCAAAAAAAGACGCACTCGATTGCTCGAGTGCGTCCTTCCGCTGTTGCGGGTTGCGTGGCAGGGATGGTCCTAATTTCGTGGGACCATGTTTCCTACTTATTTGCTGTCAGCTTCGTTAAAAGCCGTCTTCACGTTGTCGCGAACGTTCTTGTCACCAAGTTCCGAGTAGTAATGATCCGAGGTCACCTTCGGAGCGGCACCAACGATCGTGCTGTCGGCCTGAACCGAAGCCGTATACTGGTTATCGGCAGTCTTGGTCACTTTCACATGATCGGCTGGAACAGGCGTGTACTTTTCGCCGATACCAACCACACCACCGGTACCGATGATGTAGTATTCAGCCTTACAGACGTCGTTGTGCATGAAGACGATGTCTTCAATGGCACCTACCGACTTGTTGTCGTTACCGGTCGCGTCGAGACCATCGATCTCCGAAACCAAGTACATGTTTTCGGGCGACATCTTCTTCGTGTCGGCAGACTTGAAGTACTTACCGTTACGATCGGCGAACGAAGCAACGGTCAGGTCGCTGGCATGTTCCAGATTTAAAGCCGGAGCATTGGCCAAGTCTTCGGCGGTCATCGGCAGGCTAAGCTTCAGCATCTTGTCGTCGCCATCTTTGACCCACTTCATGTCGAACGCTTTCGCGGGCACCGCATGTTCGGTTTCGCCGACACCAGCGAGGCCACCACTACCAGCGATCAGGTAGGCGACTTTGCCATCCTTGGTCATGACGATGTCATTTACGGAGCCAATCGTGTCATCTTGATTGCTTCCGTAAATGCTAGCCCCAATGACTTGGCTGGCAGCAATGCGGTCTTTGGTCTTCTGCTTGTCGACAGATACTGTCTTTTCCTGGTCGTTTTTGGTCGTGTTGTCGTCGGCGATCGCCGGCATGACCATCGCGGCAGCAAGCATAATTCCTAAAAAACTAGTAACTAACATTTCAAAATCTCCTAATAAACCAGAGGGTTGTTTCGAGTTGCAGAAGGTAAGTTGCAACCGCCGTGCCGACTTTCGGAAAGCTTGAGGAAAAAAGCTGAAGATACGCGTAAGTCCCTGGTTTTCTTGGGATATTCAAGCGAGAAAGCTCTCATCCATCCATCGTTGTGGGCGAATGAGAGCTTTCGTTTCCGGGGCGATTGATCGTTCACCGGACACTCTGCTCGTCAAGCCGTCAGAGTTCGCTCTGACGACGACCAGAGTCTTATGATTCAGGATCCTGGGAATAGATCAGCAAGCTGTAAGGGCTGATCGAAAAGGATGCAGAGTGAGTCATTCCGTCGCATGGCTGCTCTTCGGCTGCTAGCTCGGCGATCGTGGTCGAGACGAACGTTGCGTTATAAACCGAGGCCGCACTGTTAAAGCGCAACTTCCAATTTCCACCGCAAGGTAAACCAATCGTGTAGTCCTCGACGGCCTCATGCGAGAAGTTAACCACCACGATGACATCGTCGCCAGGGCCGTGGTCGTACCAACGTTGAAACGCGATCAACTTCTTCTCGTCATTTCGGTGATGCACCAAAACGTCTTGCCCGATCAGCCCCTTGGTCACCCCTTCGTGATTGAGGCGATGATGGATCAAGTCGCGATACAGCAGCACCACCCCAGGAAATTCTTCAACTCGGCTCCAATCCAGTGGATCGGTATCTTGAAACCAGCCATCTTGCAGAAATTCCTGGCCTTGGAAGAGCATCGGGATCCCTGGCGAGGTCAGCATTACCCCGGCGGCCAAGGTCGAACGATGTCGGGCGTAGCCGTCGTCAGGCGCTTCTGGAGTAATTTCAGAGGGGAGCCGCTGCTTGCCGTTGGCCACTTCGTCGTGCGATTCGGTATAGATCACGCGCTCGAACGAATTGATGTTATATCGATAGGTGATCGCATGGATCAGCTTATCTAAATCTCGGCCGGCATCGCTGGGCTGCTTAGCGACTTCACGAATGGGATGCACAAATTCAGCGTCCCATTGGCTCGAAAAGTTCGCCCCGCCTTGGCCGGCATCTTTGGTGATATAGTCGTTTGTGCGCAAGTCCTCGGCGATTAACAAGGTGCCTGGCTTGCTCTCTTGGATATCTCGGTTGATCCATTGAGCCAGGCTCCAGCCGTCTGGCAAATCGTCGTTTCCGTCGACGCTGCGCATGTATAAGGTCATATCGTAACGCAAACCATCGACGTGGTAGTCGTTGACCCACATCATCGCGTTATCGTAAATGAACTGACGCACTTCACCTCGGCCATAGTCTGGGCGCGTGTCGCCCCAAGGGGTTTTGCTGCGCCAATCGTTGTAGAAGTAGATCCCCCCTTTGCCGTTCTCTTCCCACAAATCGAATTGCCAGATGTCGAGATCGCTTGGACCGAAGTGGTTGTACACCACGTCTTGGATCACACCGATTCCACGCTTGTGGGCAGCTTTGACGAAGCGTTTCAGACCTTCCGGGCCGCCGTACGAACTTTCCACCGCAAAGATCTGGGCTGGGTTATAGCCCCAACTGATATTGCCAGCGAACTCGCAGAGCGGCATCAGCTGCACCACGTTAACTCCCAAGTGCACCAAGTGATCGAGCCGGTGAATGGCATCGGCAAACGTGCCAACCGTGTCTTCGTCGGTGCGGTTGAACGTTCCCAGGTGCATCTCGTAGATGATTACTTCGTTCCAAGGGGGCAACTGATAGTCGTCGTCTCCCCAATCGAATTGGGTTTGATGGACAACACTGTTGCCGACCGAGTTGGTCACTTCCCGAGCCCGGGGATCCATCCGGCTGACCTCTTTGTCGCCACACTGCAGCACGTAACGATACTCGTCACCCGCTTTGGCGTTCGGAATATCGACGAACCATTGCCCTGCCTCTTCGCGAGTCAAGGGAGTGGCTAGGGGGTCCCAATCGTTGAACGTTCCGACGATGCTCACCTGATCTGCATGAGGGGCCCATAAGCGGAAAGCGACTCCATGCTCGTGTGGCATGGGCCCCATGCCGGGCTGGGCTTGGGTTTGATCGGAAGTGGAAGGGGTAACGGTAGCCATCGTGGTTGTTCCTGGTTCAGTGGGTCTCGGAAGAAAAAAGCTTGCTTCGCGTTCGAACGACCGAACGGCAATCACTGGGATTGCCAACGATTGCCGAAAAGTAATCCCGAATTGATAGCAATTATTTTTGCCATAGAAGATAAAAGGACACCGTGGACGTCGGCGAGAAATCGGGGGTTTCCCTGCCGACTATCCACGGGTCACTTGCCTGCTTTCTGGTGATTTTCACAGACATCCAAGGTCGCTACCCCCGTGGACGGATGAAAATTCCGTAAGTAGGCCTGGGCGGATGCCCACGTGGATAGGACTGGCAGGGTTAGAAAGCATTGGGCGTGCCAAAATCGTGAGAGAAGTCCGAAATCGTGACAAAACAGCCGACTAGCCCCCTGCTGGCAGGTAAAATAGGACATTCGTTCCCCCTAACTCCAGATTTCCAAGGGGGGAGCTATCACAGCTACGCTGCCGGGCTGGTCGCAAATCAAGCTTGTTTCGACGTGATTGGCTCGATACAAACCAGTTTGCGAAACTTCTTCTTATTTCGGTTGTTAGGGCAACGCACATGGCACAACTCGAATCGATCCATCCTGCCGATCAAACGGCTTGGGTAAAATCGCGGCGAACGATGCCGGCTTGGCTGATGTCGCTGTTGATTCACATGCTGATTGGCGTGTTGCTAATCTTAACCGTACAAACGGTCAGCAAAGGAATCGGCGACGAACCGGCCCGTAAAGGGACGATCGCCCTGGCCAACCGTTCGGACGATACCACCGAATACGAAACCAACGACAAGTCGGCCAATGCCAACGGGCAGCAAAATTCCGATTCGCAGCAAGCCGAACAATCGCTCGATAACGCCCTGCCGGCGCTCGACCTGCCCCCTAGCGATGTCGGCAACTTACTTCCTCGCGGCGACGAGTCGATCGGCGGCCAGCAGGCCGATGGGCTTCCTGCGGCTGGCAGTCAAATGGAAGGAGGAGCACCCTCGAAAGGTGGCCTCGGTAAAGAAGGGAAGACCAGCGTCTTCGGGGCCGAGGGCAAGGGAACCAAGTTCGTTTACGTCTTCGACCGCAGCGGCAGCATGAACGGCGCCCCTTTGGACGCCGCCAAAGCCGAACTGCTGAAAAGCTTGAACGATCTCGATAAGATGCACCAGTTCGCCATCATTTTCTACAACCAGGAACCGTTTGTCTTCAGCCCCCGCGGCGATCGGCCTCGCTTGGTGTTTGCCGATGAACAAGGGAAGAATCTGGCCAAACAGTTTGTCGGGGGTGTCATTGCCAGCGGCGGAACGAAGCATGTCGATGCGTTGAAGATCGCCCTGAAAATGAACCCGGACGTTGTCTTCTTCCTGACCGACGCCGACCAACCAACCCTTTTGCCCCACGAACTGGAAGAAATTCATCGGCTGAATCGCGGCATCTCGATCCACGCGATTGAATTCGGCTACGGTAAGTATGATGGTCGTCGCAACTTTCTGGTAAAACTAGCGGAAGGAAATGACGGGCAGCATGTTTACGTAGACATCTCCGGGCTCGGTGCTTCCCATTCGAACTAATCCCCAACAGGAAACTCCGTTGCATCGCCCCGCGATTTGTTGGTTGCTTTGGTTGGCTTGCCTTGCCACAGGTTGGGGCTGGTGGTTGGGAAGCTGCGCGGCGGATGATGTCGTGACGTTGTACCCCAGATCTCCTGATGATACCCCCACCCAGGTCTACGGCACGATTGTCGACTACACGGGGCAATCGCTCGTGTTGCAGAAGCCGACCGGCCAATCGAGCATTCCTACCGCGAAGGTTCAAGCGGTGCGAACCGATTACGGACCAAGCTATTTGGAAGGGCTCAAGCTGTTAGCCGCTTCACGCTCGAACGAAGCCGTCCGCACCTTGGAAGCCGCTGCCGCAGCCGAATCGAGGCCATGGGTCCGCCGCGAAATCATGGCCCAAGCGGTCATCGCATTGCAAAACTCAGGACGCATTGTCGAGGCAGGCAACACGTTTCTAAAGATCGTCGAAGACGACCCGCAAACGATTCATCTCGACGCATTGCCGTTGGCTTGGTTCGTTTTACCCCCCGACTTCGAGCGAGACCGCGCTGCCCGCACGTGGCTCGAAATGCCTTCGCCGTACGCGCAACTGCTGGGCGCCAGTTGGCTGCTGGGAACCTCCGATCGTTCGAAGGCGATCGAAGTTTTAGGAACCCTCCGCCGCAACAAGCTGCCTGCGATCGCGCTGCTGGCGGAAGCCCAGCTTTGGCAAACCAAGATCGTCACCGCCACCCCTGACGATGTCGCCCAGTGGGAAAGACAACTCGCTGCCGGCATCCTCCGCGAAGGGGCGTTGGCAGGGCCGACTTTGGTTGTCGGCAAAGCGTGGCGACAACTCGACAACAACATTCAAGCCGCGCTCACGTTGATGCGTCCCCCGATCCTTTATCCCACCCATCAAGCGGTCGCTGCGGAAAGCCTGGTGCAAGCCGCGCGAGCGTTAGAACGCAGCGGAAAGGTCGAAGATGCTCGCCGTGTGGCTGGCGAAGTTTTGCAAAAGTATGGCGATCAGCCAGCCCGGCAAGAAGCGGCACAGACCCTCAAACGACTGGCCAACTCAGGTAGCAACTAGGAGGCAACCTTGGCGAATTTGACTCGAATCGGAATCTGGAGCGTTTGCCTGGTGGTGCTCGGCTTGGGCATGCTTGGCCCTGGCCAAGCGTGGTTTCCGGCAACCGGGCCCGCCCCAGCGATTGCGCAAGGAACCGCCCCAGCGGAAACGCCGGCTAACGCACCGGCGCCACCACCGCAGAAGACCGGCATTGTCGAGATCATCCTGAGCGGCGGCATCACCGGTGGATTGATTCTGATCTTCCTGCTGGCCCTTTCGATGACGGCGGCCTATCTCGTCTTCGAGCATATCATGACCATCCGCAAGTCCGAGATCATGCCGCCTGAGTTGGGCGACACGGTGCGCGACTTGTTGTTGCAAGGGAAAGTGCAAGACGCCGAACGCGTTTGCCGCGAACGACCGAGCTTTCTTTCGTTTGTCTTGTTAAGTGGCATTGCAGAACTTGACGGTGGTTGGAACGCGGTTGAAAAAGCGCTGGAAGATGCCACCGCCGAACAGTCGGCCCGGCTGTTTCGCAAGATCGAATACCTAGCCGTGATCGGTAACATCGCCCCGATGGTGGGTCTGCTAGGGACAGTGACCGGGATGATCTTCGCCTTCCAACAAGTGGCCGCCACCCAAGGTGCTGCTGGGGCAGGCGACTTGGCAGAAGGCATTTACCAGGCCCTGGTCACCACGGTTGGTGGTTTGTTGGTGGCGATTCCATCGCTGGGGGCATTTGCCATCTTCCGTAACTGGGTCGACGAGCTGGTCGCTGAAGCGGCCTACGTCGCGCAGCAGGTCTTCACGCCCCTCAAGCGTCGCAAACGGCAAGCCGCCGCCCAAGCCACCAGGAGCTAGTCGCGTGCGTGTGCCGACCAACCTCAAATCAGGCCAGGCCGAATTCAACATGACGCCGATGATCGACGTCGTGTTTCTGCTGATCATCTTCTTCCTGGTTTCCAGCCACCTGGCCAAGCAGGAATCGCAGTTGCCGCTTCCTTTGCCCACGGCGGAAAGTGGCCAAGAGATTATCGACGATCAGCAACCACGGGTTGTCGTGAACATCGGCGCGGACGGTTCACTGTCGTTGGCCGGACATCGGGTACCGCCGGCGGAATTAAAGGAACGGCTTGTCGTTGAACGTGAAAGGATCGGCGAAGCGCTTGAGGTGCGTATTCGCTGCGATCGTGAAACACCGTTCGCGAATGTGAAACCGGTGATGTTGGCCGCCGCTCAAGCAGGCATTTGGAACGTGGCGTTCTCGGTGATTCGCCCGGAGGATGCCGCCCGATGAAACGCCCCAGTCCCTATCGCGATCGCCAGCCCCTGCAAATTGCCATGACGCCGATGATCGACGTTGTGTTCCTGCTGCTGGTCTTCTTTTTGTGGACAGCCAGCTTTCAGATTGTCGAGTACGCACTTCCTAGCAGCATTACCCCGCCGAATGAAATCGGTTCCGAAGCGGAGAAACCGTTGGAAGTGGAAGACTTCGACGAAGTCGTGGTCCGCATCACCGGTCAGCCAGGGCAGTTCCTGTACACCATCAATAAGGCCAGCACGTCAGACTTGAGCGAAGTAGAAAACCGCCTGGCCGCACTGGCTTCGATTAAAAACGACATTCCCTTAATCATCGACCCGGACGATTCGGTCCCGATCGGGCGGGTGATCGACGTTTACGATATGTCCCGACGCTTAAACTTCCAACAAATTCAATTCGCCGTCGAGCCAGGCTAAGCGTAAGCTGCCGCTTACCGACCAGCCTGACCAACGGCAACCTCATGTCCCCTCGCCCCTGAGGGAAGAGGGCTAGGGTGAGGGGTTTTAAAATACGCCCGCCACAACAAAAAACACTCACGGCAATACGATAACCACCACCAACAACGCGTGGAAACGCAAACGCCCAATTCATTGCCAATCGCTTCGCAGGGCTTGGTGCGTCGAGACGCACCCTGCGGAGATGGGCCCGATTAACTTGACGATATGAACATACGCCTAGCCATTTCGATTTGCCTGATCGCCCTGGTCCCCAGTGGTTTGTGGGGGCAAGATACGCTGGAAGACGATCGGCTGATGATCAGTGGCTTGCTCGATCGGCAACTGTTCGAGTTGGCTGAACGGTACGCTGCCCAGCGGGTGGTAGCCGATCAGAACTCGCCTCCGGCCCAGGCCGAAATGGCCGCCGAGTTGGTCAGGGCCTACACGCTACACGCTTTGAATGCACGTACCGGCGAACAGGATCGTTGGTGGAGTTCTGCTGCGGCAGTGCTGCCCCAGTTCACTCAGCAATTCCCCGATCAGCCTGCCTTGGTGCTGGTGGAAGTGCAAGATGCGTTGTCGCAGTTGGCCCGTGTCCGTTTGCTGCGGCAAGAAGGCGAAGTCCTGGGAGACACTGATAAGCTGGCCGACGCCCAGCACCTGGCCCTGGAAACGCTTCAGCGATTTACCAAGCTGCAAGATCACGTCGACCAGTTGCTGCGGGAATCGCACAACACCAGCAAGAAAGGTGGTCTCAGCACCGACCAGTTGTTGGCGCTATCGCGGCGTGTATCGTTGAACGCGATTCAAGCGTTGGAAGAGCAAGGGCTCGCTTATCCGCCCGACTCGCTCGACCGGACCAACAGCATGGCCCTGGCCGTTCGCGAGATTGAACCCCTCACCAAGCTGCGCCCCGAAACGGGCGTTTTGTGGCCGTCGTTGCTGTTGGAAATCCGGGCGTTGCGCTCGCTGGGGCGGCTCGATCAAGCAGAAGCGAAAGCGGCCCGCGTCTTGCAATTGATGCCACCACCTCAAGTTGCCCTCGCTGCCCAAGCCGAGATCGTTCGGGCGAAGCTTGCCCAGGGGGAACTTCAAGCCGCGATTCAACTGATCAACCAAGGACGCGAACTCGACGGACAAACTTCGCCAGAGATGGATTACGCTTGCTTTGAAACGTATCTGGCGTTGTGGAAAGAGGCGGAGCAAGAGAAGAAGCAAGACGAGATTCAGAAGTGGCAAAACCGTTCCGCAGCGGTCGTCAAACAGCTTGACCAACTATACGGCCCCTATTGGGCGCGCCGGGCCGAGCAGCAACTCACCGGCAACGCGACTTCCGGAGGCACCCAAAACGTCGATCTGTTGCGGCGGACGGCGGAAGGGTATGTCCGCAAAAAAGAATGGGCCGATGCGATCAAGACCTACGATCTGGGCGTAACGGCGGCTCACGAATCGCTTGATATCAACGGCGAATATGAACTGCGCCTGGCCGCTGCTGCGGCTGCGATTCAAGCGGGCGACTTGGCCGATGGTGTGAAACGCCTGCGCGAAGCAGCCCTGGCGTTTCCTTCTGCCGACGATGCCTCGCTGCGGCATTTGACGGCGGCCTACTATCAATCGATGATCGCTCGGAAATCGAACCCGCCTGACTTAGAGCCTTACATTGCCCTGCTGAAAGAAAACCTTCAGCGTTGGCCTGAAGGGGAAGCAGGCAATCAGGCCGCGATGTGGTTGGGGCAAATCGAGTTCACCCGAGGCAACTGGCGAGCCGCAACCGAAGCCTACATGAAGGTGCCCCCCACTTCCAGCCACTTTGTCTTAGCGGTCGATGGTGTGCGTCAGTCGTCGCTCAAGTGGTTTCAAGATGCGGTCAGCAAAGACCAACTCGTGCAGCAAGACGTGCAGCAGATAATCGATTACTTCGAACAGATCGTCCTGCGAGGGCAGTCCGTCAATCAAGAGTGGACCCCGACCATGCGGGCCGCCGCCGAAACGGCCGCCCAGTTGTGGCTGAACTATGGCCGTAACGGGTACGAAAACGCCCGAGCAATTTTGGAAGTCGCCCAGCGAAGCAATCCTGATGCACCAGAAGGTTGGCAAAGCCGGTTGGAAGCGTTGCAAGTGATCGCCTTGGCGGGGCTCGGTAAATTGGACGAAGCGAAAACCCGGTTAAAAAAAGCGGAAGATAGTAGCCCCTTCACACTCTTGGAAACGCTGCAGGCCCTCGGCCAAATGACCAGTTCCGCTTCGCCTCAAGTGCGTAGCCAAATTGCCGAACTTGAACTGGCCGTGATTGGAATGCTTCGGCCCAACTTCGCCCAGTTCGACGAACCAACCCGAGACGTGATTGCTCAGCAAGAGGCCGAGGCACTCGCGAATAGTGGCAAGCTGGAAGCGGGTATTCGAGCGCTACAACAAATCGTGCAGCAGAAGCCGAATGACATTGACGCCCAGATTAGCTTGGCCCGGATGTTATCGCGTGGCACGGACAAGGCGTTGCAAGAGCAAGCGTTGACAGCCTGGCGCGAGGTTAGCCGCAAAAGCAAATCGGAGTCGCCGGCCTGGTACGAGGCCAAGTTGGAAATTGCTCGCTGCCATCTGAAGCTTGGTAACCCTGAAGAAGCGAAACAAATTGTCCGCTATTTGCAGACCCTGTACCCGGACATGGGTGGCCCCGAGATGAAAGCTCGTTTTGTCCAGTTGATGCAACAAGGGTCGCGTCCTTAACCAAAAAAAAGATGCTTAAAAAACGGCTGACTAGCCACCAAAAGGGTTGGTCGCTTTGATGGGGCGAGAAATGTGAACGCCCAACACGATTGCGATCGAGGCACCGAAGAAGATCAACATGGTTTGAATTTCAAGCATCGGAAGGTTTCTTTGCGAAAAAGTTTCCAGGGGGTGAATTGCTGAGTGACTTAAGTTCATTCCCCGTGCCAAAACGAGAAACGAACCGTTTGAACCTCGGTATTCACTGAAAACGCCCGCAAAAACGGGTCTAAGCGTCAAACCTTGACAGAATCGCAACGTGGAAGAAGGGGGCGTGGTTGTCGCTTCGATAACATCTTTCGCGGGATGAGATGTCGCGGCCAGGGTTGGCTTTGCAGTAATTTCATTTTGCCTGGCCAGCACAGCGCAGTTAGATGCGTTCTAAGAAAGCGATGCAGTGCTGGCAGCGCATGAAAAAAGCCGAACTCGCTAGGCAAGTTCGGCTTTCTGTGTGATATCGTTCGGCCTGGCCGATTAGGTTTCGTTGGTCGGGGCAGCCGGAGTTGGCACGGCGTCCGAAGGCGAAACCGGGTGTTCTTCGTAGGTACCCGGCACGTAGCCTTCGTCGTTGATCACCGACTGGCCGCTGTTGCCAGCAGTGTTGTAAGGAGCGCCACCGTAGCAGTTGCCGCTGGGGCAGCTACCGGTGCGGCCGTTCCAAGCCGGACGATGGTGGAAGCCCAGGTGCCAACCGTAGTGCAGGTCTTGCTGCATGTGGTAGTTCCAAGGACCACGCACGTTGTAAACGCCGAACTGACGGGTGTCGCTCGGGTAGTACGGCGTGATGCCCAAGCTGGCCGGGCTGCCGGTGATGCCGCCTGGGTTGGCTCGGTTGAACTGGTGATAAACCGGTGTCATGCGGCTGCTGGGCACACCCCAGCTATAGTTGGTTTGCATGTTGGCAGTCGGCGGAACGACCATCGCTACCGGCGTTTGGTAGTTTTGATAGGCGTAACCACCGTGCCAAGGCAGGTTCTCGGCATGCTGGGCGTTCGAGTTGTTGCTGTAGCCGCGTCCCCAAAGCCATCCGGCTTCGGCCGTCTGCACGCTGCCTACGGTCAGCCCGACGAGGAGTGCGAGAATCAGTCGTGTCTGGGTCATCGTCATAAATTCCTACGTGAAGCGAGGGTCGCTGCTCGGTCGTCGAGCTGGCGCAGCTCTTTAGAAGAACGGGTTGTAAGGTTTCAGCCAGGTCTTGCCGCCGTACCACTTAACGTGAGTACGGTTGAAGCCTTGTCCACCGTTGTAGTAGTGATAGTACGTGCGGTGATGGCGATACAGAAACTCGTGCGGATCCAACGGTGGATAGGTAACGTACGTCCGACCGGCGATCGGCGGAGTGGTCATCGGCGAGGGATACATCCCAGCCGGGTAACCGTAGAATTGATCCGGCACGTAATACTGATTCATGACGTCCGGATAGGCAGGCGGGCTGGCGTATTCGTTGGCTTGGGCCGTCGAACCATTGGATAACGTTGCCGCGGTCAATACCAGGGCAAACAAACAAGTTGTAGCAATGCGTTTCATCCGATTGATAGCTCCTGCCGTATTGCGGCAACGGGACAGCCACGTGCTAGTTCGTGGGTGGGTTTGCTTCACGAAATGGTGTTATGTCGGGAAACTGGCCCAAACTGCCGCCAATGGGTACTTCGGCAATCTGCGCGGGGCAGATAAGTCTAGACCTCCCGTCGTTGATTAGATCGGCTGTTCCGATCGAGCTGGTGAAACTTTCTAATGCTGTCGCTCTAAAAACCCCTATTCTTCCGAGTGTGACAGTCATCCCCAAATTCCAGATTCTGCCGCTATCCCCGCAACCGGCAAACTTTACTACAATCGGCGGCTTGTTCCTCGGCCTGTCCCCTCTCGCCCTTTTGCGGCAAGATGGCTAGGGTGAAGGGACTAAGCCAGATCCTTGCTCTCTCTCGTACCCCCAACAAGGACGAGACTGAACTCCATTCCATGCCAGGGAGACTCCACGTTGTCGGAAGGCGCCACCTCTACTGCGAACGGAAACGCACCCCGTAAGAAGTCAGCTCCGCGTCGAGCCACGGCCGAGACGATGGCCAAGAAGCAGCGCGATATCTCGGTGAGCGAGTTCTTTGCCAAGAACCGCCACATGCTTGGCTTCGACAATCCGCGAAAGGCGCTTCTTACCACCATCAAAGAAGCGGTCGATAACTCGCTGGATGCTTGTGAAGAAGCTGGTATCTTGCCCGAGATTTGGGTGCATGTCGAGCAAACAGGCGAAAGCCGTTACAAGGCATCGATCCAGGACAATGGGCCCGGTATTCTCAAGAAACAAATCCCGCTGATCTTCGGCAAGCTGCTGTACGGCTCGAAGTTTCACCGCTTGCGGATGAGCCGTGGTCAGCAGGGGATCGGGATTAGCGCGGCCGGGATGTACGCCATTCTAACGACCGGCAAGCCAATTAAAATCGTCAGCAAGACCGGCAAGAACAAGCCGGCCCACTACTACGAACTGCGGATCGATACCAAGGTCAACAAGCCAGAAATCCTCAACGGCAAGGGGGACGGCGAAGATATTCCCCCAGGCGAAAAGGGAGAGAAGTACATCCAAGATCAAGGGATCGAATGGGTTACCCATCACGAACCTGAGACGCCTGGGGCCGAACCCAAGCCCATCGCCCACGGCACGCGGGTCACGCTCGACCTGGAAGCCAAATACCAACGCGGCAAAGGAAGTGTCGACGAATACCTCGAACAAACGGCGATCGCCAACCCGCATGTGACGCTGCACTACACCGACCCCAGCGGGACGACACGAAGTTATCGTCGCTCGACCGATATACTTCCGCCGGAGGCCACCGAAATCAAGCCGCACCCGTATGGGGTCGAGCTGGGCCGGTTGGTTTCGATGTGCAAAGAATCGACCGAAAGCAGCTTGTCAGGCTTCCTGACTACGTCGTTCTCGCGGGTTAGCCCCACCATCGCCAAGCAGATTTGCGATAAGGCTAAGCTCAGCACTCGGATGCGAGTGAAGCGGATCGACCGCGATCATGCCGAGCAGCTTTACGCCGCGATTCAAGATACCAAGATCAGCAACCCGACCACCGACTGTATTGTGCCGATCGGCGAAGAGCAGCTTTTGAAGGGGCTGCACAGCGTGGTGCCGGCCGAGTTCTACGCTGCCGCAACTCGCCCGCCGGCTGTTTACCGAGGCAATCCGTTTCAAATCGAAGTCGCCCTGGCCTACGGCGGCAACGTCGAAACGCAGAAGATTACCAAAGACCTCCTCAAAGAACTGCTGTACGAAACGGACGCCCGCACGGTCCGCCAGTTTTTGATCCTGACCTTCAATGGCTTGGGCCCCGACGCGGCGGATAAGATTTTAAAGGTGTCCAAGCTAGGCACACGGAAGAGTCCGAACAAGCTGAAGCCGAAAGAAGTCGACATCCTTTTCGACGCGATGCAGAACGTCAACGTGAACGAAGGCCAGTCGATGAACGTCTATCGCTATGCCAACCGCGTACCGCTGCAGTTCCAGCATGGCGACTGTGCGATTACCAAGACGATCGCCCAAACCAACTGGCGTTCGTATGGCCTTTCGCAGTCGCGAGGCAACTTGCCCAGCGGCCCGGTGACCATCATGGTTCACATCGCGAGCGTGTGGGTTCCCTTCACCAACCAGGCCAAGGAAGCAGTCGCCAGCTACGACGATATTCAAAAAGAAATGCGTTTGGCCCTGCAAACGGTCGGGCGAAAGTTAGGCATGTTCCTGCGTCGTCGCATGAAGGTGAAGCAGCAAGCCGACCGCCGCAGCATCTTCCGCCGTTACTTAGGGGAAGTCGCCCAAGCGGTCAGCGACATCAATGGAGCCCCTAAAGACGATATCTACGAGAAGCTGCTAGAAGTCGCCAAGAAGAAAACCGCCGAAGCCGACATGGTCTTCGACGAAAGCGGCAAGGCCGTTGATCCTGCGGCAGCGAACTACGGCGGCGGTGTGCTGATCGTCGATAAAGATGACGACGAAATGCTGGCCGACCTGATTAACCGCCCAGTGGAAACGGAATCCAACGGCAAAGCATCGCAGGAAGAACTGTTCGACGAAGCGGATGAAGACGAAGAGGACTAATCAAGCCTCCTCTTTACAGGCTCGCGTAAACGTTGGCGATCCGTAACGGTCTTCCTGGCGGATTAGCTGCGAGGAAGACCGCCGGAAACGTTGCGTTGATCTATTCCGTCTCGGCGCGTTCTTCCGAGGCGAAGCCGCAATGTTTGTGCTTGCCGTCGCAAAAAGGCTTGTTTTCAGATGCCCCACAGCGGCAGAGGGCGATGGTCGGTTTGTCGATGGTGTACGAATTACCATCGGCGTCTTCCAACGTGATGGGGCCTTCGACCAGAAACGGACCATTGTCTCGGATGCGAATCTTGGTTTCGGACATATTCCGATCCTTCACTGCAAGAGGTTGGCTACGTGGACCTGTGGCAACGCGATGAAGCTTGCAAAGCGACTGCCTGCCGACATTCTAGGGAAGTGAGAGAAAGAAGCCAGCCCGCACCCTTGTGCCTACTGCGCCGTAGGCTGATTTTCGGCGTCCGAGAAGCTTGCGAACATTACTCGTCGTCCGAGGGCAAGTTCCGCTGACGATTCCACAGCAGCGCCCCCCAGAATAGCAGGAAAGTTGCCATGCAGCCTGCCACGATCAAACCGCGCCGAATATCGAACTGACGCGTCTTTTCACCCATGCCGAGGTAAGAGCCAATCGCCAGATAAATACCCCACAGCGCCAGTGCCGCGATGATTCCGCCGATTAAGTAGTTCGTTTGCTTCGATTGCGAGGCCATTGCGGTTTGCCAATTAATAGTCGGAACTGCCGTAGTAAACTTCTGCGGCGAGACCGGTTTGGTCGCGCACTTGTTGGGCGATCGCATCCACTTCGTCGTCTGCCAGGGGGGCGACGATCGACTCGGCAGGCTTGCGGGCCACGGTATAAACTTGCACGAGCTTGATCTTCCCTCCCCTGCTCCGCACTTCACTTAAGCGGCTGCAATAGGCAGTGATTTCTTCCGCCGAGGGGCTTTGTCCGAGTAACTTCAGGAACATCGATTGAATCACAATCGGTCGAGCCTGTGCGGCCAGCAGAAGGTTGTCGAGCACGCGCTGAAAGGGAATTTTGGTCCGTTCGATCGTGCGATAATAGGGTTCGGTCCCGGCGTCGAGCTTCGCCCAGATCTCGCCTTGGTTGGCGTCTAAGATTTCCAGCCCTCGCTGCACGTGCGGGCGATGGAACATGGTGGCGTTGGTGATCAGCACCATTTTGACGTCATCTAAGCCGTGTCGCCGTTTGATCTCGGCAGAGCGTTCGATCAGTTCGTCGAAATTCTTATAGGTGGTCGGTTCGCCGTCGCCGCTGAACGCGATATCGTTTACCCGCCGCAAATGGTCAGGCGTTTCGGCGAACTTTCCCGTTTGGAAGATCTGGCCCGAGGCACAAAGATCGAGCATTTCTTCCAGCTCTGCAAAGTAACGTTCGCTCTCCACAAAGCGAACTTCGCTCTCGGTGCGGCGGTCGACCTGGCAATAGATGCAATCGAAATTGCAGATTTTGTCAGGGTTCAAGTTCACCCCGATCGACAAACCTTTGCTGCGTCGAGAAAGGACAGGATAGACGAACCGATTGCCGTCGAAGTTGCGCTGGTGTTGCGTGTGTAGTCGATGCGTGGTCATCAGGCAGCTAGGGAAAACGGCAGGGGCTATTCGCCCACTCGAAAGGGATGCACTTCGCAGCGCGTCCCTATAGCATAATCCATGATCGCTTTTCGCGGTTCATAGGAAAGAGAATTCCTGCCTGCGAATGGTTCAGGGAACAGCTGCCGCGCGCTGGTTCCCTGACGAAAATGGATCGGCTACCCGAAGGCAGCTTGCCGACTGCCGCAGTTAGCGATTCGAGCCAGCTTCGGTCGGCTGTTTCTGACCGATTGGCTCGGCAGGGATATGTCCCGGTAGTTCCGTAAGCAAGTTGCCACGGATTTGCGTGAGGATTTCTTTGGTTTTCTTCACGTCTTCCGGGGGCACATCGCGCAGGGCTTTGGCACGAACATCTTTGGCACAATTGACCATCTGTTCCCACATTGGTTCCACTTTTTCGGTGGCCCGGATGATCTTCTTACGGCGATCGGTGGGATCAGTCTCGCGAACGATCCAGCCGTCGCGCTCCATGCGGTCGATCACTCCCACTAACGTGGGGGCTTCAATCCGCATGTGGTCGGCCAGTTCACTTTGGGTGATTTCGCCCATGTAAGAAAGCCAGCAAAGGACTTCCCATTGGCGATAAGTAATGCCGAGCTTGCCAAGTTCGTCATTCATCGCGCGAGTCATCAGATGGGCGACACTAAACACCCAATATCCCAGGCTATCTTCGAAATCGTAACGGAGCATTCTTTTCTCTTCAGGTTAGGAGGCTGTCGACGAGATAAGGATAAAGACGAGTCAGCCTGCTTCTTCTGTGCCTTGAAACGGCCATTCCGGACTAATACGCACGGGAATAACAGTATTCAAATAAGGTTTCCCATTCCGTCTGGGCAACCTTCTCTAAGAGTTCCTGCTGTTGGCAGTTTCCCCGGGCGACGGCTTCGCAAGCATCAACCATCGCCATGGGGTCCCAGTTTACTTCGGACAGGAACTGTGTCTTCCGGTCTAATTTTTCATTTGCAACTAAAAAATTTACTTTATTTGCTAATGTTACCATGGCTGGATGGTTTCCTGTACGGCGGAACCAATATTTCGCGTTGGAATAATCTGGTTCTCGCCGGTGCATGATCCCGTGCCAATAGCTACCAGTGCTATCAGGCAAATCCTGGCTGATAGTGTGGGATTGGTCCAAATAGTTGAAGCGGAGCCACAACCCGCTTAGACAAGCTTCGGCCATTGCTCGATCTTGCAAAGCTCTTTGGCTCAAAGAGTTTACGTTTAGCGACTTCAGCTTCTCGTACGCCTCTGGAACGGGACTGCCTGGCCCCAAAGGGCAGGTTTGGGCAGTTTGGAGGAGTTCCGCAATTTCAGTCGGGTAGTGGTCGATCGTCATGCAATTTCGGGGAAGTCGGTAAGCCAGCGAACTACGGAATTAGCCGTACATCCAGCTTAACAAGTTTTTCTTGGCTAGCGACCAGCAAATCTAAAATTCAACTACCGCACACGATGGCGGCTAGATTCCCTGTTCAGGCCGTTTTTGGGCTGATAAACTCAGAGGTTTCGCCTTCCAAAGTAATGGTGACCTGGAGGGCGCTAATAGTTACATCCGCTTTCGATTTTTTGTATCTCGTCCAAGGCGTAACCCATGTCGACCGATCCTCAAAAGGATCCCGCTTCTGCGGACCCCTCCCAGCAAAATCCCGAAGCTTCGGCAGAAGGTCAATCCACTCCGGAAACTCAGGCCCCTGAGCAGCAAACCTCAGAGCAGCCGGCTCCGGCCAGCCCCGAAGCGGTTGCCGGCGAGTCGGGCGCCGAGGGTGAAGAGAGCGACGATCGCAAAAAGGTGCTGATCGGTTCGCAGCGTAATGCCCCGCCACAAGCAGCTCAGCCGAAACCTCCGCAGCCGAAGAAGCCGGTTCGCCCTGCTCGTCCGCAGGAAGACAAAGACGATCCGACCCAAATCCCTGCCGACATCAGCGCCACGTTGGCCGACGCCACTCAGGCCGAAGCTGGCGAGCCTGACTATCGCTTGCCGGTTGAAGGGGGCAAGGTCCAAGTCCCCAACCGCCGCGAAACGCTCGACGACATCGAAGCCGAAATCGCAGCCGTGATGGGGGATCGTTCGCTCGACGATGTCATGGGCCCGGAAACGGTCGCCCCGTCTGCTTCCCGCTTGGAAGATGGCGCTCGCGTGAATGCTGTGGTTATTCGTGTGCATCGCGAAGACGTCTTCTTCGATCTACCTGGCGGCAATCAAGGGATTGCTTCCGTTCGTAACTTTGTTGCTACCCCAGTGGTTGGCGACAAGATGGAAGTCTCGATCGGCGAATTCCAAGCCGGTCAGCGATTGTACGAAGTCGGCATTCCCGGCTCGTCGATCAGCGTGCAAGACTGGGGTGACATTCGTGAAGGAGTCGTGGTCGACGCGGTCGTCGATGGCGTGAACAAGGGTGGTCTCGAATGTGCCGTGGGTACGGTTCGTGGTTTCATCCCGGCCAGCCAAGCGGCCACTTATCATGTCGACAAGCTGGAAGACTTCCTCGGTAGCAAGCTGCAGTGCTTGGTCACCGAAGCGAACCCCGAAAAACGAAACCTGGTGCTCAGTGCCCGGGCCGTAGCAGAGAAGCTGCAAGAAGACAGCAAGAAGGAATTGCTGGGCAATTTGGCCGTCGGTCAGATTCGCGAAGGCAAGGTAACCCGCATCCAAGATTTCGGCGCGTTTGTCGACTTGGGTGGTGTTGATGGTTTGGTGCATGTCAGCCAAATCAGCTGGGAACGCGTGAAGCATCCTTCCGATGTCTTGGCCGAAGGCCAGATCGTGAAGGTGAAGGTCACCAAGATGGACCCCGAGACCGGCAAGATCGGCCTCTCGATCCGCGACACGATGGAAAACCCGTGGCAGAAGGTGGCCAGCGAGTTCGCCGTCGGCAAGGTGATTCCGGGCAAGGTGACCAAACTGATGGAATTTGGCGCGTTCGTCGAGATCGCCCCTGGCATCGAAGGCCTGGTCCATGTCAGCGAAGTCAGCTACAGCCGTATCAGCCGCGTTTCGTCCGTGCTGAAGGTGGGTGAAGAGGTTGAAGTAAAGGTCCTGAGCATCGATCAAGGCAAACGCCGCATCAGCCTTTCGATCAAAGCGACCCAACCACCACCGGCCGACGCCCGCCAAGGGGGCCGCAAGAAGGACGACTTCGAGGGCGATATCGATCGCGAAGTCTCGGTCAAGAAAAGCTCGAATCAACCGCTCAAGGGTGGCATCACCAACGACCAGAGCGAAGGTTCCAAGTTCGGCTTGAAGTGGTAACGCTTGGTTCGCCACCGCAGAAAACAAAAAAGCCATCGTGTGATTACACGGTGGCTTTTTCTTTGGGCTGTTTCGGGCATTGAAACGGGTGCCATGTTCACGTCTTCGTGAGCATGCAAAGCGGGAGAGATCTATCTATGAAATGACGCAGTGCGTACTCGGATTCAGGTGCTTGGTACGCACAGCGTACCCTACGTGAATTTAGTTTACCTCGGCGAGATGCGTTACGGCGATTCGCTCTTTAAGCCAACTGCGTGCCCGTCTAGTTGCCAGGCGTCGTCAATTTCAACGCCCAGGTAAGTCAACAACGTCGGCACGGCATCGACGATGTAAACTTGCTCGTCGAACTTTCCTTTCTCCGCCGCTGCACCGCTGACGATCAGGAAGCTGTTCAAGATTTCTGGTTTGTTGTGTCCGCCTCCATGCCCGGTGCCTAGTCCGCCGTGGTCGCTGACGACGGCGATGAGCCACTGTTGGTCGGTTTGCTTGTCGATGGTTGCCAACACCTTACCGACCAGCGAGTCGACATGCTCGATCGCTGCAATGTACTCTGGCACCGAAGGATGGAAGCCGTGGGCATGGCCAGCTTCGTCCACTTCGCCGAAGTAAAGCATCATGGCGGTCGGCTTTTCCTTTTCGATCAAATCAACCGCGTATTCAGCGGCGGCGTCATCCCACATCTGGTACGACTTAGGGACGCTGGTTGTGTCGATGGAAATATCAGCGGACGAAACCATGTAGTTCTTGATCGGCGACCAGTTGATGATCGACAACGTTTTCGCTTCCGGCATGCTCTGCTTCACGTGGTGGAAGAAGTGCGGGAACTTGTCGAAGTGTGGTTCCTTAAAGCCGTTGTCTTGCACGTTGTGTTTGTCGGCCCACACGCCGGTCACAATGCTTCCCCAGCCAGGCCCGCTGACGGTGTCGTTCTTTTGGTAACGTTTCCCCAAAATCAAAGCCGAGGACGAATAGCTGCCGTCGGCCAGCAGCTTGTCGAGGTTTGGCGTGTTAGCTTTGGTCAGGGCATCGAAGCGACAACCATCGATCCCCAGCAGCAGCACATGCTTCGATTTCTCGGCCGCTGACAGGGAACTGAGCGGCAAGCAGAAGAGCAACGTAAGGATGAAAAACGACCGTACCATGAGGGAGACTCCCGGTAAGTTACAGGGGGAAATGTGGCTGTTGGGAAAGGTTGGATGGTTCTCCGCCGCCAGTCTATTTGCTGCGAGAAAGAATGTCTATTGATAGAACGGGGTGATTCAACAACTCTTCATATTCAAGGATCTGCCGTTTCTGCAGGCAACAGCCGAGTGGTTCGCACGACTAGCCCTGCCAGAATCAGGACCGACAACACAGGAACACCAGCCAGCAGCGCCACGGCGATTGCCACAGGAAAGGAAAGTGAGTGCCGGGCCAGGCGATAGGCGGCGAACATTCCCAACAGCAGCGTGACTGGCAGAAGGACCATCACAACCCAAAAGAGACCAAAGTAAACCGGATCGACCCAATCGAAAGCAGGCGTGTCTCCCGCGAAAATCCAACTCAGCAAGTAACCGTCGAAAAAGGTCAAGCCGTAAGTCAGCAACAGGCCCATCCCGGCCAGTATCGCCATGATGCGATCGCGCCGCAAAGTGGCAAACGTCGTTTGGGCAAGCTCTTCGTCCGGCTCGGAATTACGAGGGGGGAGGGAATGCTTGGGTGTCATGATCAAGCCCGTTACTTTGTTTCAGGAAACGTCCGGCGGCGAAATCGGCCAGGGCCAAACCGATAAAGCCAAGCACTGGTACTAGGAGGATGCCCCCATACGTGATACCACGCCAAGTCGCGTTAAGCGAACGCATCAAACGTAATGATTCCCACCAGGTTGATGCTGATGGCTTGCCAGATCAGGGCAAGATAAACCGACCGCAACCGCTGACCGATCTCGAAGTTCGTTTCACCAATCAGCACACGAATCGATTCGTAGTCATCCGCTTGCGGCGATTGAAACGGCAAAGTGATTTCCGGCCTGGATGTCATGGAAACCTCGGCCCTCGCTCGTCACGCATGGCCAATCGCTGCAGCAAAGCTTGCTTTCTGAGGCCCACTACGTCGAAGGAAAGATCTTGTTGCGCAAGCCAGCGAAAGGCAATGACGATTAACAAGATCTGGGGCAAAGCCGAGAAACAGGCCACGATCTGCGAGAGGGCGATTAAAACGGCAGGAGGGCGAGGCAAAAATTGACGGGCCAACGCATAGCACGCGATGAGTGAAAACAAAATCAGAAACGTCTGGAACCAGCCCTCGATGTTCTTCAAATGAAAACTCCACGCTTCCTTGGAAAACTCGTAGCCGAACAATACTGCCAGGGGAAAGAGGACCAGTAAGTTACGCACCAGCAAAGCGACGATCACTAAGCGTAAGTATCGCACGACCCGAAACGCTTTCTCTTCTAGCGGCGTAATTTCAACGAGGTTCTCCTCGAACACGCGCGGCGATTCAAACGGCGATGGCTCCATCAAAAGGTCCGCTCTCTGAAAGTTTCGGCAAGTCTAGCTACTGCGGCGATTATAAAAGCGAAGGCTGCACCACGCCAACCAATTGCCCCTGCCAGGCGGCTTTCTGTTGCGCGGGAATCGGCTTACGAGCTTCCGGTAGTTGCAGGGCAAAGTAGAACGCCGCATGCACCAAAATCAGAAACAGAAGTCCGCCGATGCTGTAGCTGAGCATGCTGGATCGTAAGCGGGCCTCGACTTCTTCGCCACTGCCCAGCAGTAAACGATTGGGGGTCAGGGTCCCTGAAGGGGGCAGCAAGCCACGGTGGGCTTCGTCGTAAATGCCAAACACCACCACCGCTTCGCCCACGTCGACCCGCTTTTCAATCAGCTTCAAGCTCAAACTGTAGGCAGTCGCCGCTTCGTGCAGATCCTCGTCCTCTGCTTGGTCCTCGTCGAACAAATCTCCCCCTGCGTTGGTCGCGTCGAATTCGGCTTGGGGCGGAAAGTCGTTTTCCAGTCCAAGGGGCAAGATTTCTTCGGCAGGAATGTTCCGCAAGCTGAGGTGCTTTTCGACCTTGCCATCTTCGTCCGACCACAGCTCGCCGAAGATCGACATCAGGGAAAGTAGCTTGAAGCCAGAGCGATCCTCGAAATTGGTTTCGTGCAAAAATCGACGGGCGTTCGCAATCCCCTCGCGCGATAAGATGTTTTGTTCCGGCACTTGGTCTAGCGAGGGATAGCCCAACAGCCGCACTTCGCCTGAGGTGGTATCGATCTTGGCAGGCGTCATCAGAAAGCCAGCATAGTCCGAACCAGAAGTCTCTTTCGCTTTGCCCGAGGTCGAGACTGGGGGACGTGAGATGGCGTACTCGCAAATCACGCAGGGCGTGCCTGAGAACGGTGCGGCCAGCGGTTCTCCTTCCGGTCGGATTCGCCCGACCACAGCGGTCTTCTGGCCATCGTACAGCGGCGAACCGAATTGAGCGCGGGAGACAAGTGTCCAGTCGCTAAACGCCCGCCAAGCATTTTCTAACGCCCCGACGCAGAAGAAGACAATCAAGCCAGCCACGGCGCCAAAGATGAGTGCCTCGGGGCGATTGAAGTAGAGATCGAACCAGTACATATAGCCGCCGACCAGACCGGTCAGCAGCACCAAGGCCAGACCACACCCTTTGACCATTGTCGTCGATTCCACCAAAGCGGGAAAAAGCAGCTCGCGCCGATTACGCACGCGACAGTCTAGTTCCCGCCGCCGTGAATTGCTATCGCGCGATCACGACGCCGGTGCATTGGCCGCGACGCGTTTGGCTGAGAACCAAAATCGCGGGCTTGTTAATCGAAAGAGCTTCGCCTTGGATAACCGGAATCTCACAAGCCGGGTCAGGCGTTTCGTAGTTGAGCGTAGGAGGAACCTGGCCGTGCTGGTGAGCTAGAACTGCCAAGGCAGCGTCGAGGGCCCCTCCGGCTGCCCCAGCGTGCCCGTAATAGCTTTTCATGGCCGCGACGGGAACGCCTGGCAAGGCGGCATGAATGGCAGCCGCCTCCAAGCGATCGTCCGAGACAATGCTCGTACCATGGGCGAAGACGCACGCCACGTCATCGGCAGTGATATTCGCGTCGCGCAGTGCCGTCTTGATACAAGCCTCGACCGCCGTCGGCGAGATGGCCGCGTCTTCGGTAATGCGACCAAATGTCGAGGCCGCACCCAGCAGGCGACCTAAAATCTGAGCGCCGCGGGCCTCCGCTTTCTCGCGGGGTTCTAGCACGAACGCGGCCGCCCCTTCGCTGCTGACCATCCCATCGCGATCTTGGTCGAAGGGCCGCGAGGCTTTTTCAGGGGCGTCGTTGCGATGCGACAGGAGCGAGTCGCCGCGATACATCAGCACATTGATGTTCAAACGCGAACCGGTGGCCCCGGTGATCATGCAGTCCATCGTGCCACGTCGCAAATGCGAAAGGGCTTCGGAAATAGCCCCCAGCGAGCTACATTCTTCTAGGCAAATCGTATTGTTGTGCCCCCTGCCATCGTAGTAGATGCCGATGTGACAAGCAGGCATGTTGGGCAGATATTTGAGCATCCACAGGGGGTTGGTTTCGCTCATCGCCGAGGGCCCCCAGCGATCGTGCTTGTACCAGCCTTCTTCGACGCATTGTTCGTAGGCGGCGCGTAGGTCTTCGAAATCGCTATAGAGCATCTCGCTGCCGTAAACGACCCCGAGGCGATCAGGATCGATGCTGCCTGGCTGGAGCTGGGCCTGATCCATCGCCATGGCAGCAGCCGCGAAGCCAGTTTGAATTTCGCGGCACATCACTTTCATGGCCTTGCGCGGCTTGACGTACTTTTTGCCGTCGAAGCCTTTGAGTTCCCCCCCAAAGGCGACGGGGTATTCCGGCGCAGTGAATTCGGTAAGGGGAGCAATGCCAGATTTACCCTGGGCAAGACTTTCCCACACGGCCTCGTTGCCAATTCCGATCGGACTGACAATTCCGGTTCCGGTAATCACGACTTCGATTGAGGAGGGCATCCGTTAACTTGGCTTTCCTGCAGCGATCACGAAAGATTGATTGTTGTTTTATATCGGTCGGCTCTTGCCTTCCCTAGATCGGCCTATCGGTCCCGCCGCCGCCAATTACGAAATTCCATGGCAATATTGATAATCTAGGAGGATTTTGCTGCCATGGAAGGGTGGGATATTATAATTTCACCGAAACTGCATATTCTAAAGAGAGCCCCCGCCTACGAGGACGAAGCAATCGCCATAATTATCGCACTTTCCTCCAAAAACCCCACCCTCAGCGGATAATTTGCGGAATCATTGCAGTTGGTTCTGCCGATTGTGACGCATAGGAAGTATTTCGATCCATGGATGGTTCTAAAACCATTTCAAACCAGGTTCAGCCATTTTTGACCTGCGGTACTCCAATGAGCGAAATTTCAGCAAAAAAAAGCCAGGCCCCTCTGCATTGTAATCAGAGCGAAGATTTTTCGATGGCTGAGGCTCGGAAGACGATCGGTGATTTGTTTCAGCCGAAGCCCTGGGTCTATTGGACGGACTTTCTGCTGAGCTTCAGCGTGGCGATTGTTTGCTTTCGGCTGGTTCGTCAAAGCGAACTGTTCAGCTGGCAGCAGATCACTTGCTTTATTGTGAGCAGCTTGCTGTTCTATCGCTTGGCGATGTTTATTCACGAACTGGTTCATCTGCGAACCGGCACCATGAATGCTTTCCGCGTGACGTGGAACTTGTTGGTTGGTGTCCCGTTTTTGATGCCTTCGTTCGTCTATTACACCCACATGGATCATCACCGCCGCAAGCATTACGGCACCGACAAAGATGGCGAATACTTGCCGATCGAGCATGAAGGTCGCTGGCAGATCTTTGCCTTTTTGGCCGCTAGCTTCGTCGTGCCTTTTTTGGCGGTGTTTCGTTTTCTGGTGCTCACCCCGCTGACGTGGATTAGCCCTGCTTTTCGCGACTGGGCTTTGAAGCATGCCTCGTCGATGGTGATCGATCCGAAATACATCCGCCCGCTACCCACCAAAGACGCCATGCGAATCATTCGCATTCAAGAAGGTTTGTGCTTCTTGTGGTGCTTGGGGGTGCTGATTGGGACGCTAACCATTGGCAAGTATCCTTACCCGTTTTTGATCCAAGCGTACTGCACCGGCGTGTTTATCCTGACGATTAACGCTGTGCGAACGCTGGTCGCCCATCGCTGGCACAACCGTGAAGGAGAAATGACCTTCTTGGAGCAGTTGTTGGATTCGATCAACTTCCCCACCAAGATGTGGCTGACCGAACTGTGGGCTCCAATCGGAACGCGTTTCCATGCATTGCACCACATGTTCCCTTCGCTGCCGTACCATGCGATGCCGGAAGCGCACAAGCGATTGATGAAGGCCTTGCCGGATGGCTCGCCGTACCATCAAACCAACGAAGACTCGTTCACGCATGCGTTTGCCGATTTGTGGGTCCGCTGTGGGCAGAACCACGAAGAGAGCTTCTCCGGCGAATCGTCTCAGATAGATAGGGCTGATAACGAATCGGTCTCTAGCGAGATGGCCAACTCGGCCTAAGGAATTCAAATTCGTGTCCGATGATTCAGATCCCCGCGTTTTCTTCGCTGCCGAGCGAACCATGCTGGCTTGGTTGCGGACCGGGCTGGCCGTGATTGGCATCGGGTTTCTGGTCGCTCGATTTGGGCTCTTTCTGCGGATGTTGCGGCATCCTGGCGCCGATCTCTCGCCACCCCTTGCATCGTCCCTGATTGGTATCGGCTTTGTGTTGCTGGGGGCTACGCTGATTGGTATTTCTGCCTGGCAACACGCTCGCTTCATTCGAGCATTAACGTTCACCCAGTTGCCCCAAGCCTATAGCACCCGGTTTGCGATTGTGATCTCGGCGTTTGTCGCCTTGCTGGGAATGGCCTTGGCCGTTTATCTGCTGTTGAGCGTGTTTGAGGGAACCGCGCTCAATGGATTGAACGGCGCGGCTTCTTGACGATCGTCCCCATTCGCGGGCTGCTTTCGGCCTGAGTTTTTCGACGAGAAGCCAAAATCTTGCACGAACTAGCGATTTTCTTGCCGCGCTTTCCCCTCTACAAGCGGAGAAGATAGGTGCTGGCTTGTCTCGTTTGAACTATAGTAGAACCGACGATACCCCACGTTTCCTACCCCGAATATCTTGGTCAAAACAGGTTTTCCTTAATGACACCTTTTCGCTCGCTTTTTGCCCGCTTGGTGCTGTTTACGCTAATTACTATGATGCCGGCAACACTTCTCGCTGCCGATGCTCCGAAGCCAATCAAGGCCTTGCTCGTCACCGGCGGTTGTTGCCACGACTACACCACGCAGAAGAACTTGATCAAAGAAGGGCTCGAAGCGCGTGCCCACATCGAAGTGACCGTGGTGCAGCAAGGGGGCTCGACCACCGACACGAAGATTCCGCTTTACGAAGATCCGAACTGGGCCGACGGTTACGATATCGTCCTGCACGACGAGTGCTTTGCCGGCGTGAAAGACCCGGCATGGACCGAACGCGTGCTGAAGCCCCATCAACAAGGTTTGCCGGGCGTGGTGATTCACTGTGCGATGCACTGTTACCGCGACGGAACCGATCAGTGGTTTCGTTTCTGCGGGGTGACTTCGCACAAGCATGGAGCCCACTATCCGCATGCCGTCTATAACTACGACGCCAATCATCCGATCATGGCCGACTTCGGCCCGGCTTGGTACAACCCGCAAGGCGAGCTGTATCACATTGCCAAGGTGTGGGACACGGCGCATGTGCTGGGGGCTTCCAAAGAGCAGAACGATGGGACTGAACAGCCGTGTGTGTGGACCAATCAATATGGCGATGCCCGTATCTTCGGCACCACGCTGGGGCACCATAACGAAACGGTCGAAGACGACAAGTTCCTTTCGCTGCTCACCCGCGGCACACTGTGGGCGTGCGATAAGCTGAACGACGACTACCTGAAACCTTCTTCGGCCAGTACTGGTCCGCAGATGGTGCCAGAGAACCTGGCCCTCGATAAGCCTGCCAAGGCATCCAGCGAAGAAGAAGGCAAAAGCAATTTCGCCAAGCTGGCCGTCGACGGCAACAAGGCAACACGCTGGTGCGCCAGCAGCGGTAGCTATCCGCAGTGGCTGGAAGTCGACTTGGGCGAACCGAAAGAGCTACGCGGCGCACAGATCGATTGGGAATCGGCCAACGGCGTTTATCGTTTCACCCTCGACGGCAGCGCCGACGGGAAGAGTTGGAAAACCATTGTCGACCAAAGCGAGAACAACGGCAGTGACTACGACTTTGAATTCGTCGCTGGTGGCTTCCGCTACATTCGCGTCAACGCGTTAAGCAGCAAGCACGGAGGTTGGGCTTCGATTCGCGAGCTGCGGCTGCTTGGTACCGAAATGGTTACCGTCGACCCAATCGCGACGAAAGAAGAAAAGAACGCCGAAGACCTAGCGGAAGTGAAAATTCCGGACGGCTTCGAGAAGACCTACTTCGCTGGCCCACCGGCGGTGAACTATCCTGTTTTTGTGGCCGCTTCGCCCGAAGGGGACGTATACGTTTCGGTCGATAAAAACGGTTCGCTCGATCGCGAGCCACGACGCGGGGCCATTCATCGTCTTCGCGATACCGATGGCGACGGCAAAGCAGACGAAGTGAAATTATTCGTGCCCGATGTCGATTCGCCTCGTGGTTTGGTGTGGGATCGTGACCGCTTGTATGTGTTGCATCCGCCCCACCTGAGTGCGTTTATCGACGAAGATGGCGACGGCCGTAGCGATCGGCAAGAGATCTTAATCAAGAACCTGGCGTTCACCTTCAAAGACCGTCCGGCCGACCATACCTCGAACGGCGTGACCCTTGGCATCGATGGCTGGCTGTACCTGGCGATTGGCGACTTTGGCTTCATGGAAGCGGAAGGGGCCGATGGTCGCAAGCTGCAAATGCGTGGCGGCGGCGTGCTGCGAGTTCGTCCTGATGGATCGAACATGGAAGTCTATAGCTACGGCACACGTAACATCTTGGAAGTCGCCATCGATCCGCTGATGAACGGCTTCACTCGCGACAATACCAACGATGGTGGCGGCTGGGATATTCGCCTGCATCACTTCAGCGGGCTGGAAGATCACGGCTACCCTCGTTTGTACATGAACTTCAACGACGAAATCATCCAGCCGCTGGCCGACTACGGTGGTGGTTCCGGGTGTGGAACGTTGTACATGGACGAACCTGGCTTCCCCGAAGGCTTTGGCAATGCGTTGTACACGGCCGATTGGGGACGCAGTTGGATCTATCGCCATAACCCCACACGCAAAGGTGCCACCTTTGAAGCGAACCAGGAAGAGTTCCTCGGCATCCCGCGCGTGACCGACCTAGACGTCGACGCCGACAGCCACATTTACGCGGCGAGTTGGAAAGGTGCCACGTTCACTTACAACGGCGAAGACGTCGGCTACCTGGTGCGGGTTTCCCCCAAAGGTTACCAGGCCGAGCCAATGCCGAACCTCCGCGAAGCCGACAACGACACGCTGTTGCAGCTGCTACGCTCCGACAGCCACCGTCGTCGTCTGGGGGCGCAGCGCGAACTGTTAGCCCGTGGTCTCGATGACGAAACGATTGAAGAAATTCAGCAGTGGAACATTAAAGACCCCGACGTCATGGTTGCCGTTGTTTATCTGCTGATGCAAGCCCGAGGCTCGGCAGACCCGCTCAAGGTTCTCGCCTTCGGCGAATCGAGCGAACTAGCGAATAACCCAGATGTGCGTGCCAATGCGGTGCGAGCCCTGGCCGACATGATTGTGCTGAACCCAGACAATCAAGCGGCGGTCGAATTCTTCGAGTCGCGGGTTGAGAGCCTGTTTGGTTCCGACAATCCACGCCGTCAGATGGAAGCGATCATCGCTGTAGGCCGTAGCGGTAAGAAGGAGTTGGCTTCGCTGGTTTTGCCATCGCTCGATAGTGAAGACCCGGTCATTCGTCACACTGCTTATAAGGCGTTGGCCAAGTTGGAAGCGGCGGAAGCGTTGTTCACCGTGATCGACGACAGCCAGGCCAGCCCGCAACAGCGGCAGTTTGCCTTGTTCGCGTTGCAGCGAATTCACCAGCCGGAAGTGGTTGATGGTTTGATCGAACGCTTGAAGTCGGCGACCTCGACCGAGGCACGCCAAGGTTTGCTCTCGGCCCTCTGCCGCCTCTACAACATTGACGGGACCTGGAAAGGAAACAGTTGGGGAACTCGGCCAGATACGCGTGGCCCTTACTACCAGCCAGAGAAGTGGGAGCAATCCGACAAGATCGGTGCCGTGCTGAAAAAGACGCTCGCTTCGGCGGCCTCGGACGAATCGGCCTTTCTGCTGAAAGAGCTGCGTCGCAATCGCGTCGAACTCGACGGCACGCTGCAAATGGCTTTGGAAAAAGCAAAGAACGATCCTGCGTTCGCCGCTGGAGCAATCAGCCTGGTGGCCGAATCAAACGAACTGCCTCGCGATGCGATTGAACTGCTGACGAAGGCCGCGACCGCCAAAGAGACCAAGCCGGAAGTTCGTGCCCAGGCAGTCACTGCCCTGCTCCGAAGCACCGAGAAAGAGGTCGTTATCGCGGCTCTCACCGGGCTGGCCAAGCTGAACCAGGCCGATGGTAAAAGTGCGGAGTTCAAGGGTGCTCTTAATGCGTTCCGTGATAAGAACCAACTTAGCCGGCAAATCGGTATCATCGACGCGTTGGCCAAGGATACTTCGTCTCCGCTTGCGGTTTGGGGAGATGTTGGTTTGTTGACCCTGGCCGGGCAAGAAAAGCTTTCGCCGGAAGTTGCCAGCACCGTGAAAAGCTCGCTCGACGCCGGTTGGAACGACCCGGCCCGTCAGGTGGACTTGCTCAAAGCGGCGTTGATCCTCAACGATCGTAACTTCGATGAAAAGGTACTGGCCCTGAAAGATAGTTCCGACACCAGTGTCGCCCATGCCGCTGCCCACGTGGCCGCTGCTTGGAAGCTTAAAGCCAAAATGGATCAGCCCGCCGGTCCCAAGGTCGGCACGATCGATCCTGAAGAGGTGGTCAAGCTGGTGGTGGCAACGAAGGGAGATGCCGCGCGGGGCGAACCGCTATTTGCCAAGCTGACGTGTAACAAGTGTCACACCGTCGATCCGAAAGAAACGCCGCGTGGTCCTTACCTGCCTCAGGTCGCCAAGACCTACAAGCGAGATCAACTCACCGAGTCGATCGTCTTGCCGAGCAAGTCGCTGGCGCAAGGGTTTGTGACCAACATCTTCCAAATGGAAGACGGGCGACTTCTTTCCGGCTTCATCACCTTTGAAGGTCCCGATAAGATCGTCATTCGTGACAATCAAGGGAACGAGATCACGTTGAATCCCGACGAGATCGAAGGCCAGAAGAAAGACGAAGTCTCCGTCATGCCCATCGGCTTGGCGAACGAAGTCACCGTGCAAGAGCTGGCCGACTTGGTCACCTATCTGGAAAGCTTGGCTGCGAAGGCCGACACGAAGTAGATTGCTTCGTGGAAGTTTGCTTTCGGGATGGCTAACGGAGAATAGCCATCCCGTAGGTTGTTAGCGGGCCAAGGTTAAGCATCGGTCCGCGCGGCCTTTGGTGCGCAGGCCATTGTATCGCTAACGCGCTGAACGCCAGCGACGCCCTGAATCGCTTTAAGGATCGGTCGGCGCTGGTTTTCGTATTTAATGGTGCCGCTGACAATGACCGTGCCAGCGTTGACGCGGGCCATGATCTTCGCTTGCGACCCAACACCGGTCCGTTCTAGCGTGCGATTGACCAATTTCTGAAGGTCTTTGTCTGGGACTTGATTGCCAAACATGGGCGATTCCCTAAGAAGAAGAGCATGACGAACCGATAGAAATATCGGTCGTATGGGAGGGGAATCGACCGCACAGGCCGTCCGATGGAGAGTATTGAGGATGACCCAACCGTGCCGCCAGTCTAGCAGTGTTTAGGTACCTCACAGCGATAATTCCCCACGGATTACCAAAAAAGACTTAACAAGTCACTCCGATAGCGTTGCTGCCAACTGCCTGGGAAGCGGCTAATAGATCGTGGCAACAAACAACGTTTCAGGCCGGATATTGGCTGTGGATTCCCTAAACGGATACCATTTCGGTGGCCAGCGTGGGCAGGGACGAGCATAATAAATAAGGTTGGATCACCGCTGGGGTGTCATCGCCTGCACTGCGTAGGACTCTCAAAATGTTGCAATGGATTCGTGCATTCTTTGCTTCGCCGCCGGTCTGTCCGGTGAATGAGCAAGAGCGAGAATGGATCGACGACCGTTTCGCCTGGCTGATCGAAGAGTTCGGCATGGAGCGTCTCCGCCAAGGCATCACCGTGCTGCCGACCACGCAGTTCTTTCCGGGGCACTATCGAGCCACCGAGGACGAAATCCACCATTTGCTAGTGATCGTCGCCCAGCACATGGATGTCGACCCCGATTGTCTCTGGCTAAGCTATTACGGCGACGGCAATCAGGCCCGCAACAGCTTGGCCCGCGATAACTGGCAATCGACCAAGGGGCTTTATAGTGAAGTCGAAGAGAGTGGATTCTACCGCATTCAGCTGAATGTCGACGGCTTGAACGATCCGCTAGGTGTCGTTGCGACATTGGCTCACGAGATCGGGCACGTACGGCTGCTGGGGGAAGATCGCGTTTCACGGGAAGAACATGACCACGAACCATTGACCGACCTTTTAACGGTGTTCTTAGGCTTGGGGATCTGTACGGCCAACTCGGTGATTCAGGAAGGAAACTGGAACAATGGTGCGGCCAGCGGTTGGAGCATGTCGCGCTGCGGTTATCTTTCGATGAATATGTATGGCTATGCGCTCGGCTTGTATGCGTTGGCCCGCCGCGAGTGGAAGCCTGCCTGGCTCAAATATCTGCGTCCCGATGTCCGGCATGCTTGTCGGAATACGATCCGCTTGAAGCTGGCCGAAAAAGCCCTGTAGCGGACGCGACTTCTTTCCCGGAAACTTCTCGCTTGGCATTTCATTTGCGTTTGCAATGGCATGGTGTATGACTGCGCGCCAAGCTGGCCCGCGTTTATTGGCGTTAGGAGGACAAAAAGTCTTCGTGGCGTTCTCAGAGAAAACCGATCGGAATTCGAGAAAACCTCATGAGAAGAATCCCCGAACTCATTCCTTCCTTTCTTCTTTTCTTGCTCTTAACGGCGGCGACCGGCGACACGGCGATCGCCAACGAGAAGAGCACCAAGCAAGCTGAAAACTCGACCGATGCTTACTATGCTGTCGAGCAATTGAATCAAGGAGTCCCCACGGTTTCCGACCCGCCAGATCTCAGCACGCCCCTGGCCACGGTCGAAAACTTTCTTTTCGCCTGCCGGGACGAGAACTTTCAGCTTGCCGCACAGTCGCTGAACTTCGCGTTGATCCCCGAGAGCAAGCGAGGCCAAGCTGCCGAGTATGCTCGAAAGTTTTACTACGCCCTGAACCAGCGACTGTGGATCGACTTAGAAGACTTGCCCGATCGGCCTGATGGGCAAATGATCAACCGCTTGGGCAACGACAACCCGATGGCGGGCAAGCCACGTCGTAGTATTCGGCTCGGTAAAATCAGTATCGACGATTGGAAAGAGGTGCGAGTTCGGATCCAACGCGTCAAGAAGGGGGATAGCGAACCAGTCTGGTTGTTTTCCCCCCAGACCGTGGAAAAGATACCGGCCCTGTACGCCGCGTATGGCCCAAGTTGGATTGAACAATGGATTCCTGCTTGGGCGAAAGTCCGTCTTGTTGGTCGAGTTCCGCTGTGGGAATGGGTCGCGTTGTTCGTCTTTATCGTATTAGGAGTCGGCATCGGATACCTTACGCAGCATCTGATTGGCTATGCGATTCTGCATCGTCAGAATAAAGAGCGGATGTGGTTTGAACGCTTGATTAGTGCGTTGAGCTTGCCCCTAGTCTTCGCGAGTGCGGCGCTGGCCGTTTACCTTTTGAAAAAGACATTTCTCTCGCTTACCAGCCCTGTCAACATGTTTCTCGATCCGCTCATGCTGCTGATTGTGGTCGGGGCGATTGCCTGGCTCCTGCTGCGATGTTTGGATGTTGCCACCCAGTTCACCATGGAGAGATACGTCAACACGCTCGACGACGATGTCGATGGGGCGCAGCAAGGGCTGCTGACTAAAATCAGCGTGGCCCGCCGCTTGGTGACGGTCGTTGCGGCCTTTGTGGTGGTTGGCATCTTGCTGGTGCAGCTGAATATTTTCGATGCCGTTGGCTACGGCTTGTTGGCATCGGCGGGCGTTTCCACGGTTATCTTGGGGATCGCCGCTCAGCCGATCTTAGGCAATTTGTTGGCCGGGCTACAGATTGCCATGACGCAGCCGGTGCGGATTGGCGATAGCGTTTTGTTCGAAGGAAACTGGGGGCATGTGGAAGATATCAAATTCACCTATCTCACGATTCGTACGTGGGACAAGCGACGATTGATTGTTCCGCTGCAATATTTGATTTCGCAGCCGGTGGAAAACTGGACCAAGGTCAGTCCCGAGTTGACGCGTCCGATCAAGGTCTACGTCGATTACACCACCGACGTCGATCAGATTCGTGAAAAGTTCGAGCAGTTGGCCACCGAGCACGAACTGTGGGATGAACGGAGCGAGCCGACGGTACAAGTGACCGGTTGTTCGGAAGAGACCATGGAAATTCGCGCGCTCTGTCACGCTAAGAACCCTGGCGACGCATGGGACTTACACTGCGAGATGCGCGAGAAGCTAATCGCCTTTGTGCAGCAATTGGAAAGTGGCGATTATCTGCCCCGTGAACGCGTTCGGGTGGTCAACCAAGAAGAGGATAACCGTGTTGGCGCTCGCTAAAGGAAAGTGCTTGCCAACACAGCCAGAGATCGGATTACGGCTTGGTGGGCTGATCAGGTAGCGAGCTTGCGAGAAACGCATAAGCCGCTTCGCGCATCGCGGGCGGGAAGTCGTGCTCGACATCGGGGTGCAACACCTGAAGCGAATTCGGCTGGTCATACAGCAGATACACTTGCCGCGCGGCGGTGGCGACCTTGTCGACGCTTTCGTGGCGGAAATTGCTATCGCGAAGTGGAGCAATGACCAGCACCGGACGAGGAGCAATGGCCCCGAGCATTTCGTGAAAATCGAACGGAATTTCTGCCAGCCGCCCTTGGTAATCGCCAAGCTTGGCCATGTAACGAACCTGAGTCCAGCCTCGCCCTGGCTGCCACACTTCCGGCTTGCCATCGTAGTAATCGAGATACGAATCGAGCCCGCAACTGGTGACGACCGCCCCGATTCGCGGATCGAAAACCGCCGTGTAAACCGAGTTGTGTCCGCCCAAAGAGTGCCCGATTGCCGCGTAGTTGCCATGCTTCACGTAGGGGAGCGTTTCCAGCAGATCGAGCCCCCGCATGTTGTCCCACACTGCTTTAATCGTGCCACTTTCCCAGCCTAGCTTTTCCAAGTCAGGCTGGTACTTGGCCAACAGCGGATAGTTGGGGGCGAGCGTGACCCAGCCACGTTCGGCCAGTTCGCCAGCGTAATTTCGATTCGGTCGCCCCAGGCCGACAACGGTTCCGTGCCCGATAACGTTGTCGGTACCATGCAAACAAAGGGCGGCATGAACCGGCAACGCGTCGTTTTCTAGCACGACTTTCGGCACGCACAGATAGGCCGGTACCCGTGAGCCTGGTTCCGCTTGATAGCTGATCAGCCGCCGCACGTATTGGCCACAGTCAACCTCTTCATGCACTTGCACGTCGAGCGGGCAACGTTTCTCGTCCCCGGGCAGCTTCCCCATGATCGACTGCATGCCAGCCAGTATTTCGGCCCGCCGCTGTTGCCAGTCTGCTTGTGACTCAACAGGACGTAGCTGATTCGCTGCGTCGCGATAGACTAACAGGTTCTCACGCGGCAATCGCTTGGGGGCCGTTACGTCCTGGGCAACGGCAATTGAAGAAAAGCAGATCACGAGAACGAAAGAAAGCAGCAAACCAATTCGCATGGCAAAAACTCGGCAGGCTAGTCAGGCGGGCTTGAGAAGACGTGGTGCTATTTTAGCGAGTGTTGCCCTGCCCTGCCCCATAAAAAAAGCCGCACAGGTGACTATGCGGCGGAGTGGCTGCGACAACTTGGTCGCGTTTTATGGAGAATCAGGCGTTGGGCTTGCGGCCGCCGGTTTTTCGTCATTGCCGAGCGTTTTCTCTTCTGGTTTGGTTGGTGGCAGCTTGTCGTCGGAAGGCATCGGAGGGCGTGGCCCTCGTTCGCCGCGCATGCCAGGGCCTCTCCCTTCAGGACCGCGCCCATCCCCCCGTCGGTTGTCGCGATCCCACGGCGGTGGCCCAGGTGGACGGTTGCCGACGAAGCGGCGACCGTTCTCTTCGCGATAACGCTTCCGCAGTTCGAAATTGAATCGTTCCGGCGGGAAGCCTGCGAGTTCCGCTTTGTCTTTCTCGGGCAATTCGGCGTAGAACTTTTTAAGATCCTCGTCGTCGACACGCGTGCGAAACTGCGAAACGATGGCGGCTCGCATCAACTGCACCAATAAGCTTTGCTGGCGATCTGGCTCGCTTTCGAGCTTCTTCCGAGTTTTTTCACCGAGGTGTGACTTGAGTTCTTCAAAGTCGCTTTCGCTGGGCATGATATCGGGGATGCCAGGCACGCCGTACATATTCACCCACAAGTCATAAACCTTGCGGTTTGGAGAAAGCGATTTCTCGGCTAGGCGAGAACGCAACCACGGTTTGTGTTCGTACAGTTTCTCTTCGTAAGCGAGAATGCGGTCTCTATCTTTGACCAGCCAATCGTCGACAATCCACTGGTGAATATCATCCAGTTCTTCGTGCTTCACGTCGGTCATGATGTTTTTCATCAGCGCGAAGAAGCGACCTCGTTCTTGTTCGTCCAGCAGACTTTTGATTTTGGCTATCCGCTCTTGGGCTGGCAGTTCTTGCAGTTCTTGGCGTTGGCCAGAGTTGATTGTTTTTAGCCAGTCGTAATAACGGTGCATTAACTCGCGCAGCTCCGGGCCATCGGGCCGCTGTTCGAGCTCCGCGTTCAGGTTAAGCAGCCGCTCGCGTTCGGCGGTGGGCAGACGTTCGAAGCGTTCTAGCTTGTTGCGCAGCGATAATTTGTCGGCGTCCGACATCGCGGCGATCCGCGCGGCCCGCTCTGATTCGGACTCTTGCGCATGACCGACTAGTGTGGTCAGTAGAACCAGCGTGACGAAACCGGCCAGGATCGCGCTACGATTCATCGTCGTTCTCCCCGGTGAACAGCCCTTCCGACTTGAGGGCTTCTAAGAACTCGATGTCTTCAATCAGCTGTAGCTCGTCGACGCTTTCGATTACGGTTAGGTTTTCAACGAGAATGCGGTCGGGGCGGTTTAATTGCCACTGAGTGATCAGATATCCCACGACCACCAAAGCGACCATCCCCAACACCAGACCGAGCTTGCGTGCTTTGTCGGTACGGCGCTGGCTGGCTTCAAACTCTTGCACCTCTTGAGCGGCTTGGACGGTGATCATCTCGACCGTTGTGCGGACAAACTTTTCGTCGTCCAGGTCGGCCTTGGGAAGCGAATCGAGCATGTCCCACGTGCGATCGAGTTCGACAAGCCGTAGCCGGAATGCATCGTCGTCGGCCAGGCGCGTTTCGACCATCGACCTTTCCTGATCGGAAAGCTCGTTATCGAGATAGGCGGCCAACAGCTCGTCGGTCTCGGTTTGTTCGTCAGGTTGTGCAGTGGGATCGATCATGGCTACGTCGCTTGATGAAAAAGGCGATCCAATAGGAATGGACTCTTGCTCATTCTTAAGGAACGATTCCTTCCTGCAGGTAAGGTGCTAAGGCTTCTTTCAGGTTTGCTCGGGCGCGGGATAACAACGACTTGATGGCCTGAACCGACATGCCCATGGTTTCGGCAATGTCGTTATAGCTCATCTCCTCGAATTTCGAGAGCAACACGGCCATCCTCTGTCGCTCGTTCAGCGACTGGACGGCTTGCCGAACGATACTCCCCATTTCTGTCTTATCGAGTTGGCGGGTTGGCATGAGCCCGCTGGCCGCTGTGGCCATACGTTCCAACGGATCGGCAGGCTGGGAACCTGATTGATCGGGGGAATTGGTGATTTGAACTTCTTTGCGTCGGGCCAGGCTCCGCCGGGCGTTGCTGGCCACATTGTTGACAATCGTAAAGAGCCACGTCGAGAAACGAGACCCTGGGATGTACGTCTTCCGCGAACGATAAACACGCATGAAGACATCTTGGGCCAAGTCCTCGGCCAAATCTCGTTTACCGACCAGGTGTTCCAGAACCGTAACCACTCGGCGTTGGTATCGCAGCATCAAC
This sequence comes from Bremerella cremea, assembly GCF_003335505.1. Classification (NCBI taxonomy): domain Bacteria; kingdom Pseudomonadati; phylum Planctomycetota; class Planctomycetia; order Pirellulales; family Pirellulaceae; genus Bremerella; species Bremerella cremea. The sequence goes on along the minus strand of NZ_QPEX01000046.1, from coordinate 409,360 downwards.
TCCTCGAACGCTGCGGCATCGTCATCGCGCACCAACAGCATCAGCCGGACATCAGGGTCCTGCAGTTCGTATTTCCGAGCAGTCGATTCCGAAATCGACAAAGCATCTTCTCCGCGATCCGACAATTACTTACCAGGCTGCCAAGGCCTTTCGGTTGCACAACTAAAATGCAGTCTAGGGACTCGCGTCGGCAAAAACTAGCGGCCCGCCCCTCTATGGCTGTAGCCGCCGCAGTCACCAAAACGCTGGCTCTTGTGCTGCGGCAACGACATGCTGGGGCAACCTAAATAGAAACCCCACGGAAACAAATAGGTTTCTCTGACCGAGAAGGCACGCAGCAATTCGCAGGCGATCGCTTCGCAGTCACATTGGGTGGTGCATTGGTCGGATTGGACCGGTATCCCAGTGGATGGATTTAATTAGCAAGCCAATCATTGGTAAGTCATTTTTTTGGCACGCCTGTTGCATATATACCTAGCATCCTAACGGAAACGATGACAGGGTCGGAACAGAGAAGAGGATCCTGGATAACAGGGGCCGGTAATAAGAAGAGGCACACCGGTTTTTGGCCTTAATCCTTTAGAGGCATTGGGTTAAGGTCGCTCCGAAAGGATGATAAGAGGCAAGTGTTGGAAGGATCTCCCCCTTCCATCCCGAATAGAACAGGCGAGTTCATTTCTCAAAAATGACTCGCCTGTTTTATTTTGCGCGTAGCGAAATGCAACACTGTGCTATTTTGCTACGCTCCGAGTGGGGGGTCATCTGCTGCGAATCGCGATACCAAACCGAAAAAATGAAAATGACTGAAAAAAACAATCGGTTGGAAAGCAGCAATAAACTTCGCGTTTCATGCGGAATATAGAGATAACGGGGCTTCACTTTTCGCATTGCGGAAAAAAGTGATAGAAATCCCGCCGAATCGGAAAATCCGCTGAGTACATTCAAAGTACCACATCGTTTATCCAGGTGAGTTACGACATTGTAGCAATGTCTCGTCAGAAGAGTAACTCGCAATGGACACCCATTTCGTAGGAATTTGCGAAAACGCACCCTGCGAAGCTTTTCGTAGTCCATGATCGAAACAGAAAAGGCATTCCTTATGTTGCGATGGCAATTATCTCCCGTCACTCTCATTCCTACTTTCTTAGGCATGGTGTGTGTTTTGACCTCTGGGGCATTCGCCACAGCGGCGGATTACGGGATCCCTCAGGTTGCCACCATCAACGAGAAGATCCGCCAGGGCTGGGAAGACTATGGTATCTCCCCTTCTCCAGAAGAAATGGACACCGTTTGGGCTCGCCGCCTGTTTTTGGACGTTTTGGGGCGGGTACCTTCGGTTGATGAATTGAGCGAATTCTCGCGTGATCGCTCTCGCGATAAAAAGAAAAACCTCGTTGATCGCCTGCTGTTCGACGAGAAGTATACCGAAGAGTATGCCCGCAATTGGACCACCGTTTGGACGAATGTGCTGATCGGTCGCAATGGCGGAACCGCTAACAACTCGCAAATCAGCCGCGCCGGCATGCAGAAGTATTTGCGAGATACGTTCGCCCGCAACACGCATTACGACAAAATGGTCGAGGAACTTGTCAGTGCCACTGGGGCCAATACCCCCGGCATGCCAGGTTTCAACGGTGCGGTCAACTTCTATATGGATAAGCTGGACGAAGACGGTGTTCAGGCGACCGCCAAGACGGCTCAGATCTTCCTAGGGCTTCAAGTGCAATGCACGCAGTGCCATAACCACCCGTTTAACGAGTGGAAGCAAGAGAAGTTCTGGAATATGAACGCCTTCTTCCGGCAAACGCGGGCCATGCGTGGGCAAATGCCTGGCAATGCCAACAACGGCATGCGGGCCATGACGCTGAACAATGTCGACTTCATGGGCGAAGGTCGCAACATCGACAACGCCGAAATCTATTACGAACTTCGCAACGGTTTGCTGAAGGTTGCTTACCCCGAATTTCTCGATGGCCAGAAGATTCCGACCAGCGGCCGTATTTCGCAAGTCAATCGTCGTGATGAACTAGCCAAGTTTATTGTCGGGTCAGACAACTTGCAGGAAGCGATCGTGAATCGCTACTGGGGCCATTTCCTCGGCTATGGCTTTACCAAGCCGGTCGACGACATGGGCCCGCATAATCGTCCGACCCATCCCGAACTGCTGACCTATCTCGGGCAAGAGCTCCGCGAAAACAGCTTCGACCTGAAACAGTTGATTCGCTGGATCACGCTAAGCGAAGCCTACAGCTTGTCGAGCAAGATTACCAAGGGGAATGCCCTCGATGATCCCACCGTCGGCGAGCCACCTAAGTTCAGCCATTTTTATCTGCGTCAGATGCAGGCCGAACAATTGTACGAATCGTTGCTCATCGCGACCCAGGCCCACAAAACCCGGGGCAACTACGAAGAGCAAGAAAAGAAGAAGAGCGAATGGATGCAGCAGTTCGTCACCGCTTTCGGAACCGACGAAGGGGACGAAGCGACGACGTTCAACGGCACCATTCCGCAGGCTTTGATGATGTTTAACGGTGATCTGGTGATGGATGCGGTGAGCACCAAGCCAGGCAGCTTCATCTACACAATGGCCGCCGAAGGCCAAGATGGAAAAGAAGCGATCAATCACCTCTACATGGCCACGATCGCGCGTCGACCAACCCGTAAAGAGGTCGATGCCGCGAACTACTTGATTGGTATTCATAAGGGAGACACCGCCAAGGCATTGCAAGATGTTTTCTGGGCCCTTTTGAATAGCAACGAGTTCATCCTGAATCACTAAGCGTGTCGACCGAACTCAATACCAGTTATCACCACGAACACTGGCCCGAGTCGTCGGGCACCTAAGATACAAAGGAACTTATCGATGAGCTTTCTCCCTGAAGGTATGACCCGACGTCACTTCATGTCTCACTTGGCGGGGGCTTCCGCGATGGTTGCTCCATCGTTGATGATGGGCAACGCCATTCAAGCCAACGCACAAGAGCTGAAGAAGCAGGGCAAAAGCTGCATCATGCTTTGGATGGGTGGCGGCCCAAGCACGATGGACTTGTGGGACTTGAAGCCCGGCATGAACACCGGTGGGCCGTTCCGTCCGATCAGCACCAAGGGGGACATGCAGATCAGCGAACATCTGCCGAAAGTTGCTCAGGTCATGGACGAACTTTCGATCGTTCGTTCGATGAGCACCCGGGAAGCAGATCATGGTCGTGGTCGCTACTACATGCACACCGGCTATGTTCCGAACCCTAACATCGAGCATCCTAGCTACGGTTCGGTGATTGCTCATGAAATGGCGACCGAACGTAGCGACCTAGAAATTCCGCCGTTCGTTTCGGTGGGTGGTGGTAGCGTCGGGCCTGGCTTCCTCGGCATGTCTTGGGCTCCGTTTACCGTCAGCAGCAACGGCCAAGTGCGTAACCTGGGCGGCCTAAAAAACTGGGGCAACGATACGTTGACCAGTCGTTTGGGCATGTTGCAAATGATCGAAAGTGGTTTCGTCAGCCAAAATCGCGGTCCAGCTGCCGTGGATCATGCCAAGATCCTCGACAAGACCGTCAAGCTGATGAAGAGCGAACAAATGAAGGCCTTCCGCGTCAACGAAGAGCCGGAACAGATGAAGGAACTGTACGGCAACGATAGCTTCGGCCGTGGTTGCTTGCTGGCTCGCCGCTTGGTGGAAGCTGGCGTTCCTTTTGTCGAAGTTGACCTGGGTGGCTGGGACAACCATCAAAACATCTTCACTACCCTTTCCGACAACAAACTGCCGGTCCTCGACCGCGCCATGAGTGCCCTCGTGACCGACCTCAAGCAGCGTGGCTTGTTGGAAAGCACCACGATTGTGTGGATGGGCGAATTTAGCCGAACACCTCGCATCAACGGCAACACTGGTCGCGATCACTGGGCTCGTAGTTGGAGCACGGTGGTTGGTGGTGGCGGTATCAAGGGTGGTTTAGCCATCGGCGAAACCAGCTCGGACGGTACCGCAGTCGAAACCGAACCGTACAGCTCGGAAGACTTGATGGCCACCGTGATTCGCGCCATGGGCATCTCGCTCGATACCACCTTCACCAGCAAGAGTGGTCGTCCGATGAAGATTGCCAACGGCGGGAAGTTGATCAAAGATCTGATCGCATAAAAATGCGAAAAAGATTTGTCGGGTGGGAATAACTTTCTCGTGTACTTACGAAACTACTAATAGCAAATAAAAGTAATCCCCCAGGAAACTTACTCCTCCGGGATAAAAGCCTGATCGCCAGTAAAAGCAATCAGGAATACAGACCAACGAAGCGCGACGGTCGAAAGCCCCTGGTTACCTCGTGGTAATAAAGACTTTCGGCCGTGTTTCGTTTCTTGACACTTGTTTCTGTGTCGCGGGTGAAAGCGGGAGATGTTCTCTCTTCTGTAACTACCGCCAGACTATTTCTCTGATACGCGAGTGTTACCAGCAATCGTCATAATGTCAGAAGAACTTAGTCGATAGTTTGTTAGGAACTCTTTCTCAGTAAGAAGGAGTGCGAAACAGCGTTCTCCTGCTAAAATCTGCCGCGACGTGCCCCAAGAAATTCGTTGCAGCAACAGATGACTAGCCATTATCCAATTGATCATGGAATACCGGCTACGTGGCCAATCTATTCAGCTCGCTGTTAGGGATACGACCAGATTTTCGGTCGCGGCATGCTTGCCACCAATGCTTCAAACGAAGTAGCTGAATCCGCGGTACGGTCAGAGGATAGTGCGTCATGCGGCCAACCTTGGCGATGCGTGTCATCCAGCGGCGTTTCGCTTCGAACGAGCCTGGCCCCATGTCGAGCGACTTGTCACCTCGGGTAAAACTATCGCGGATCAGCATCGCGGTGAGCACCGTGCCGAGGCCGTGGGCCCGGCCTTCGGGAGCGTCCCCTCTGCGAAGGCCAAAGACACGGCCATTGGCGACGTAGTTGTAGCAGAAGCCTGCTGGTTGATGCTCGAAATACAGAATCGCCAGATCAAGCATGCCTAGTTCGGCCGCTGCGATGTGGCAGTCTTTGATGTACGAACGAATCGTGCGATGCGAGATCGTGGTACCAGTGGTGGAATGCCCTTGCCAACTTAGTTCGGCGATATTCATGGCCTCGTGGAACAGATCCCACCGTGGATCATCGTCGCCGGCCTGTTTGCCTAGCGGACGATAACGTTCGAAGTTAATACGTTGCGTTTTCTCGTATCGCCTAAGGTTACGACGAATATCCGAGCGCAACTTAGGACTGCGCGAACGCAGGTAGTCGTCCCAGTTTCCCTCGAAATCGATGAGGGTGGTTTCGTCCCAGATGCCTTCATGGGCCGTGTAGCCGGCATCTTGCATAGCGCCGGCGGTCAAGTGGTGTTCGAGGTCTTCTTCATCCAGCCAACGAAAGTCGAGCATATCCCAGTCGCGGGGCGTCTCTTGCAAGTGCCGAAGTGCCCGATACAAGGTTTGGCGTGGTTCTGCTGCCAGCACGCTAAAGTGAGAGCCCCAGTCCGACAAGGGATAAGTCAGAACGCGAACTTTTCCCAAGCGGGTTGGCTCGTTCACGACGACCAGCGGGACTACGCCTACTAACCGCTCGTCTTCCAAGACCAGCAATACACGCAGTTTTTTGTCTTCGCGGAAATGCTTCCAGTAGATCAGCAGCCACTCAAGCGTCTGAAAGAAGGTCGCGTCCTTCGTGGCTTCCCACAATCGCTGCCAATTGCCGCGGACGTGGGAAAGGTCCTCCGGCTCATTTATTTCCAAAACACGTAACATGACAAGCGTCTGTTCCGAGAGAAGTATAGGGCGGGTTGGGGCGACCCCAAGTGCGCGAAACTTGGGAATATTAAACCCTATGTTGGATCTAGCAGCTTAGCCGAAAATTGCTTGCCCATTTACCACTTCAGCGGTGGGGCTATTTGCTAAGGTCGCTATAACCGTCAAGAACGGAAAGAGCCCGGCAACGCGAGGTTACCGGGCTCTTGAAGGGAATTGGTTTAGCAAAAGGGGAAAACCAAGCGAGATGCCTAGGGCTGCCCTGACTTATCACCCGGCAAAATTGGCGAATCCGGGAACAAGGGCGGTCGCACTTGCTCAGGCATTGGCTCGTCAGGTGTGTTCTCGAGCGTTGCTTCTTCAATCGGCATCTCTTCCGAGTCGCCAGTCGCCGCTTCCTGCTCAACCATCTGTTCTTCTACGGTTGCCGACTCGGTTTGGACCTCCTCAACGGTTGCGGCCATCGGATCACGAGGGCTTTCCGTTTCGGCCAGAGGTTGTTTGCGAACCTCTTGCGTAGGCTGAGTTTGAGCCGTTTTCGTCTTGGTGGCAGCTTCCTTACTCTTCTCGCTGGCAATTGGCTTTGCCAAGATATCGGTCGCCATGTCAACGGCTCCCTTGGCGTCAGGGTAAGACTGGTAAAGCGAATGAATTCGGCGGAAAATCTCGCGTCCTTCTTGCTCTTGGCCGGTCAAGATCATGTCTTCGGCTTGGCTTACGTAGTCGTTAATCGTTACGGACAAAACCTTATCGACCCCTTTGCGAAGTCGCAGACCTTGCAAACGTTGGATTTCCCGTTGAGCGATCAATCGGTAAGGACGGTTCTCTGGGGTTTCCGGAAGTTCCTGAACCATCTTGTCGAACTGGTACCAAGCACCTAAATGGTTGCCGTTGGCTTCCAAGGCCCGAGCCCCAGCCAAGTGCTGTTCGGCAGGGTTGTCGAACTCGCGTTTAGTCAGGCTGTTTTGCAGGCGTGATTCCGCCCGAGCCATTTGGATCATGTCGATATCGCTTTGAGCTTTCGCGGCGTACGGGCTATCGGGATAGCGATCGATTAGCGGCTGCAGATACTTCTCTTCCGCCAGGCGCCAGTTTAAGCTCTCGCGCGAGTCGACCAGTGGGGTGGCTCGTTCGTAAAGCTGCTCGTCCGACAAAGGACGAAGGGCGAACACGACCAAGCCAATCACCACGATCAAGGCCAGGCCCAGCAAGATTCGGCTGTTAAACAGGGTGCTTGGCTCGTAATAGCGTGGCTTGTGCATCAGCTTTTCGGCTTCTGTTCGGTCGATACCGATATCGATGATGCTTTCTCGTCCGTTGTTGCCTGCTAACGCATGTTCGATGGCACTCATTCCACGTGCGACCGCTTCTTGCGATTCCTGCAGGCCAGCGGCAACGGCATCGATGTCTGCCGGACGACGGTCAGGCAACACTTCGATCATCCGCATCACAACGCGGTCGAGCCAGACTGGACAGTCAAGTTCCAGTGAAGCGGGGCGTTCAGGTTGCTTCCAACGCTCTTCGCCGCTTGCGAGCGGGTCGAAAGGAAGCTTGCCGGTGATCATCTCGTACAGCACGCAGCCAAGCGAGAAGATATCGCTGGCGTCGTCGACATACTGCGGATCTTCAAATTGCTCGGGCGAAAGGTACTGCTGGCGGTCCTTCGGGAACAACAGCAGCGACGATCGTCGCCACCGCGGATCGGCCCAGAAGCTAGTGATTTGCACCTTGAGCGGCTTACGCGGATCGGTCAGGCCGTCGCCGGATAGCAAGATGTGGGCTGGCCGCACATCAAGATGGTGAATGTTCAGATGATGGGCGGCACTTAGGGCACCGCAAACCTGCAGACCGATCTCGACCACCGTTTCCCACGGAAGCGGACCATGTTGCTTGAGGTATTGCTGTAGGCTAATGCCGTCGACGTAGTCGAGCGCGAAAAACGGAATCCCTTGATCGATCCCGGCACCATGGTACCGCACGATGTTGGGATGGTTCATCTTCATTAGCTGTCGGCTCCGCTTTTCCAAGCGGCGACGAGCTCGTGGATTTTCGGCATAGCGTTCTGGCAAGATACAGACAACTGCCTGACGCTTTTGTTTCAAATGAAAGCCATGAAACACGTGGCTGTTTTGGTCGTTCCCGAGACGGTTCTCAAGGGCAAACGGACCCAATTTAGATAACTCTGTCATCGATCGGTCCCTCAAATCGGTATGGCTAGCGAGGGTTTCGCCAATTGTTTTGACGCGCGCTATGGTTGGTTCGTTCGCCTCTTCTGCCAAAAGTTTAACTAAGCAAACCCCAAGCCAGATTCGAACAAAATCGCAAGATTACCCTGCTATTCGATATAACCTGTTGTGGCTAAAAGACTTTTTGCCGCAATATTTTCCTGCGGAAGCTTGACTTTCGCGCGGTTCGGTATGTCGATCTGAGAACTCTTGTCTCAAAATGAATCATTTTGATCCAGCCCGGTTTCTGTTGAGGTGTTTGGCAAAAACTCGTAGAATCGCCCCGCTCAGGTTTGCTTTGTTCCCGCATTCCCCCCAATGAAGTGGCCAAGTCAAGGAAGACGAACGTCATGAGTTCTCCGATTCGCCAGGAAGAAACTTCTCTCGCGCGGACGCGTTGGATTGCCCAAGGGCAGTCGACCATCCGGCACGAGGCCGAGGTGATGCTGCGTGTTGCCGAGACGCTGGACGATCGGTTCGCGTCGGCGGTTGAAATGGTGCTGCATTGTCGGGGAGATGTCGTAGTGTGTGGCATCGGCAAGGCGGGACATGTCGGGACGAAGCTGGCCGCCACGCTGGCATCGACCGGAACCCGAAGCCACTTCCTCCACCCGGCCGAGGCCATTCACGGCGACTTGGGCCGCGTCGGGGATCAAGACATCGTGCTGATGCTTTCGCAAAGTGGCGAGACGGAAGAGATTGTGCGGTTGCTGCCGATGATCCAAGGGCTGGGCGCCCCGATCGTGGCGATCACCTCTTCCGCCCAGAACACCCTAGGTAAGGCGGCCAAGGTCGTGCTCGAACTGGGGGGCATCACCGAGGCCTGCCCACTGAATCTTGCCCCCACGGCTAGTACTGCTGCGATGTTAGCGATGGGGGATGCCTTGGCGATGACCGTCAGCCAGCAGCGTGGCTTCCGCCCAGAAGACTTTGCCCGCTACCACCCTGGCGGCAGCTTAGGACGCCGGTTGGCATTTGTCGAAGAGAAGATGCGGCCCTTGGCCCAGTGTCGTGTCGCCTCCGATCAGCTAACCATCCGCGAAGTCTTTCGTACGGTCCGTGTCGCTGGCCGGCGGACTGGAGCCGTGATGCTGACCGACCGGGAAGGACGGCTCTCGGGCATTTTTACCGACAGTGACCTGGCCCGGCTATTTGAACAAGACGAAGCAGTCGACATCGAACGCTCGATTGCCAGCGTGATGACCCGTCGCCCCAAGACCACCACGATCGGCACTCGCTTTCAGGCGGCCCTCAATCGCCTGGCCGATGACAAAATCAGCGAACTTCCGGTCATCGACCACGAAGGACGCCCGCTTGGTATGTTGGATGTTACGGATATGGTCGGCCACGTGCCGACCGATGCCGATGCGGACGACCCCACGGCCGGACCGCCCACGTTAAAGATCCGATTTCCGAACCAAGACGAGCACGAGGCGTAGATGAACCTGGAACAGAAGTGCCGCCAGATCGAACTGCTGATCACCGATGTCGACGGTGTGCTGACCGATGGTGGCGTGATATTGAGCAACGAAGGGGTCGAGTCGAAGCAGTTTCACATTCGCGACGGCTTTGGCCTGCGGTTGTGGCGTCAGGCGGGCTTCCATTGTGGCATCATCACCGGACGCAACTCTCAAGTCGTGCGGCTACGTGCCCAGGAACTGGGAATGGATATCGTGCGGCAAGGGATTCAAAACAAAGCCCCCGTGGCGGAAGAGCTGCTGCAGAAGTTTAACCTTCAGCCCGAGCAGCTGGCCTATGTCGGAGACGACTTGATCGACTTGGGCGTGATTCGTCTGGCGGGGCTGGGCATTGCCGTGGCGGATGCCGTGGACGAAGTCAAAGCGGCTGCTGATTACACCACCAAGACACCTGGTGGCAAAGGAGCAATTCGGGAGGTCGTCGAATTGATTCTGAAAGCGAAGAAAGTCTGGAACGACATCATTCAAACCTACTAAGCTCGGAAGCAAACGTTGGCCACCGCAGTTCAGGAAGATAGCTGGCAACCATTGACCTTCACTGCCCAAGCAGTGCGGGTGGGGGTGGTGTTTGGTGTGATGATTGCGATCACCGCCATCTACCAGGCCACGGTCGTTCCTTGGATGGAACCGACCATCCGCGAAGACCTCACCAAAGCAACGCTCGTTTCCGACGACTTCCTCGACCAGGAAAAGCAAAAGCTAACCCAGTTCTTCCCGGCCAACAGCTGGCAATTGGGGCGGACCAAGGTGCTCAAGAGCAACAACATCATGCTCTTGATGAAAGACTTCCGCGATGTTGGCAACAATCGCCTGGAACTGAAACCGCTCACGATTATCGCTTTCGATAGCGAGGACGAGAAAACGCGTTGGGACAAGCCGGTGGTGGTGCTCAATGCCGATTCGGCCCTCTTGCAATTTTCGGAGCTGAACATCGCTTTCGCCAAGTTTGGCGACTTGGTCGGTGGACAACTGCAAGACAACGTGACCATCACCCGCAAAAGCCTCGACGGCAATCACGAACCGCTCGATATCATCACGTCCGATGTGTTGCTGGCGACCGATCGGATTGAAACCAAGAAGGATGTCCAGTTCCTGATGGGTAAACACCAGGGAAGTGGTCGCCACTTGATTGCCCAGTTCGAGGAAGGCCCCAAGCAAGCCAAGTCACGCGGGCCGAACATTTCTGGCCTCTCGGTTTTAGAGCTGGTTCACGTCGACCGCATCCTGCTTTCTACCGAAGGACGTGGCTTACTCGGAGACGCTGCGGCGATTCCTGGTCAGCGTCAATCGCCTGGCAAAATGTATGCCTCCGCCCCGGTCGAAATCAGTTGCAGCGGGCCTTTCGTCTTCGATGGAACACACCGCGTGGCGACCTTCCGCGATCAAGTCAACGTCCGCCGCTTGGTCGCTGCGGGCGTGACCGACTTGCTGGAAGCTGACCTGCTCGAAGTGTATTTCCAAAAAGAAGACGCCGCAGCCTCGTCCGAGGGGCAACCGCCCGAGGCAACTTCCGATAAGGAAGGCATGCGAAAGCTGAAAATGCAGCGTCTGGTGGCCATTGGAAATCCGTTCAATTTGACGGCGACCAGTGTCTCGGCGACCGCAAGAGGGCGGCAATTGATTTACGACATGATCCAGAAGCGGATCGAAGTGGTCGGCAATCCCTTGGCAGTGCTGACGAAAGATCAGTACCGTGTCGAGTCGCCGAGTTTGCAGTACGAACTAGGGGAAACGCCGTCGCACCTCGGACGCGTCTGGTCGGCCGGTCCTGGCGTGTTCACTGGGCACATGAACCAAGCCAATCCGCAGGAAACGAGCCGCTTGAGCTGGCAGAAAGAGTTCCGCATCGAGAAGCAAAACGGCGAATACGCCGTGGCAGTCGATCAAGGAGCAAGCGTTTCCATGGATGGCAAAGGACAGGTCGACGGCGACCAACTGTTTGTCTATCTGCAAGATGTCACACCCCCAGGTTCCAAAAAGCAGAAGCTGGTGCCGCATCGGATGCACGGCATCGGCCACATCGCCATCGATACGCCTCAACTGCTAGGTCGAACCAACGAGATCAAAGCGTGGTTCCAGTTCGACGAACCGCAGCCGACCATTCAGCAGCCGCTGGGGCCGCAAGCTTCGACCAGACCAGAACCAGGCCGCCTGCCAACCACAGCTCAAGCCTGTGCAGCCAACCCAACTGGTGGCCTGAGTAACGGACCAATGGCGACGCCTGTTTCCTCAGCCCAAGGGGCACCCTCCGCTTCGGTTGGTAACAGCCCGATTGTGGCTGCCCCGCCAGCCCCTCCTCGGCGACCAGTGGGCGGGCAAGTACCTCCGCCCCAGCAGGCCGAGGAAGAAGATCCGACCCGCTTCCGGCTTTCCGGCGATGCGATCGAACTGGTGGTCCGTTTTGACGGGAAAAAGTCGCACCTCGACAGCGCCACGGTGAAAGGTCAGGTCCAACTTTCCGAGATGCCGAAAGGGGAGCAGGTGATCGATCCCTTTATGGTCCGTGGCAACGTGGTGTATCTACTTAATGCCTCGAACAACAATGCCGAGATCCACGTGACCGGCCAGCCAGCGGTCGTCTCGGGACGCGGCTTGCAACTGTTCAGCGGGCAACTGCGAGTGAATCAACGCCAAGGTCGCGTTTGGACCGAAGGGCCAGGCGAACTGATCTTCCCGCTCGATCGCGACTTCCAGGGACGTCCTTTGGCCGTGCCTGAATATTTCAACGTGCAGTGGCAAGGGAACCTCGAAGCCCAGCACGATCAGATTAGTTTCAATCGAGCCGTGACGATCAAGGGACGCCAAAGCCAGCTAACAACCGCCAAGCTGACCATCACCTTGAACCGCCCGATCAACTTAACCAATTCAGGCACGAACAAAGGCCTGAGTGCTAAGTTCGTCGAATGCTCGGGCGGGGTGCAATTGTACAACCGCAACGTCGAAGAAGGAGTCTTGAAGTCGGTCGACCAATTCGAGGGAAAGACCCTGGCCATTAACCAAGTCAGTGGTGATATTCATGCCCAAGGTCCTGGCGTAGCAAAGTCGGTCATGGTCGGAGACTTTTCCAGCCAGATGCCAGGGCAGCAAGCCGCCGCTCAGCAGCCGAAAGTTGAGAAGGGGCTGACTTATGTGCGAGTCGAATTTGTCAGCCATGTCAGCGGCAATATGCACCGCAAAGAGGTTACCTTCCATAAGGTCGATCAGGCCATCTATGGGCCCGTATTGCAGTGGGATGAAGAGATCGACCATAAGAACCTAGCGGCCATGAATCCCGATGCCGTCTCGCTTCGCTGCGATCAACTGACGATCGTTCAGCACCCTGCTAACTCCGAGATGAAGGGAGCCGAGATTTTGGCTTTAGGCAACAGCGAAGTTCAGGGCAAGATGTTCAGCGCTTGGGCCGATCGCATCAGCTATGCGACCTCCAAGCATATGCTGACCATGAGCGGCAACGGACGCAACACCGTCCAGCTTACGTTCCAGCAGAAGATCGGGGGAACACGCTCGACCGCCGCTGCCGGTAAGATCCAATACTGGACTAAAACGCGGGAATTTGAACTGTTCGATGGCAAAGAGATCGGGGTCTCTGGCATCCCGGCCGATAACCTTAACATTCCCAAGATACCGGGCCTCCGCTAGCCACAGTTCCCTGGCGATTGGTCGCCGCAGCAGCCCCTAAAAAAGAAAACCCCGCGTGCATCACGCGGGGTTTTCAGTGTTTTGTCAGAAGCGCGGTTTTTATCTTAGGGTGTGACTAGACCAGTCCTTTGCGGACAGCCCAAACAGCAGCTTGGGTGCGGTCGGTCACGTCGATCTTACGTAGGATGTTCTGCACGTGTTCTTTGACCGTTTCGATGCTGATGCTCAGCGAACGACCGATCTCGCGATTGCTGAGCCCCAGAGCCAAGTGGCGAAGGACCTGCATCTCGCGGTTAGTAAGTGGGAACTCGCTGTTCTTAGCGTCGTGACGCTTAGCCATCGTTCCCTTGACGCGTGACATGATGCCCCCTTCTGGCTGTTTGCCACCAGCTGCCGCATGTTGAATCGCTTCCACGATTTGTTCGCGCGGCGAACCTTTTAGAACGTAGTCGACCGCACCCAAAGCAACGCCGCGAGCGACATAGGTGGGGTTGTCGTACGTGCTTAGCATCACCACTGGCGTGCCAGGGGAGTCCGCTTGCAATTTTTCTAGCGCGGCTAGGCCGTCCATTTCCGGCATGCGGATATCCATCAGGACGACATCAGGCTTATGTTGCAGTGTTTTTTCGATGGCATCATTACCATCAACGGCTTCACCGATAACGTTAATGTCGGTACCTCGAAATAGGCAAGCCAGCCCACTCCGGACGACTTCATGATCGTCGACAACCAACACATTAATGGACATAAGAAACCTCTCGAATTGAATCAGGCATGGATGTTATGACAAGCGTAAACAAAGCAGCATCCCCCTACCCTAGCGAGACTCCCAGTTTTCCAAAAACTTAGGTGATATCGCTAACTGCCTATCAGAGATAACTTTGCGTCATCGCTAATCGCTTACTCGACATATTAACTGTCTCCATGAGCTTTTCCAGTGCGGGCCGCCGAATGGTCATCCTTTTTGCGATGTTCCGCACCCGCTGGACGAAGTATTTTCCGGTTATTCGTAGTCATTTAAGGGGAAATCTGCCGCCAAACCGAAGGTGCGGGTTACCGCAGTTCTAAGGGGTGTTTCCTGCTCGGGAGGTGTCTCGGAAATACCACATTACGTTGACTTGGGTAAATATGTAACCTAGATAATCTTATGGGAACAAAGTGCATGCGTTATTTATGCAACTTGAAGAGCGCCCCCCCATGTTGTGTGAAACTACCCTAAGCATCTGTCGGACCGATTGGCCATGAATCAAGCCCAACTGTTACTTGTCGACGACGACCGCCATGTACTGGAATCGATGGGAAGTTGGCTGCGCGAAATTGGTTACGCCGTAGATCTGGCCGCCGATCGCAACCAAGCAATTGCCTTAATCGATGCCAATCGCTACGACTTAGCCTTGGTGGATGTCCGCTTGGGAATGGACGATGGGTTCGACGTGTTGCGTTATTGCCACGCCAATCACCCCAACACCACGGTGATCATGATCACCGGATATGGCACCGTGGAAACCGGAATTGAAGCTCTGCGGGCGGGTGCGTTCGATCTGTTGACCAAGCCGCTGATTGACGAAGAACTGGCTATGGCGATCGAGCGTGCGCTATCTCAACGACAGGTAATGCAGGAAAATCAACAATTAAAGCAACAGCTCGATCTCCGTTTTGGTTTGGAGAATATTATTGGCCACGACCACCGCATGTTGCGCATTTTCGACATGGTGGACAGTGTGGCCGATACCCGCGCTACCGTTTTAATCACCGGCGAGAGCGGGACGGGTAAGTCACTTTTGGCTCGGGCCATTCATCGCCGCAGCAATCGTCGCGATCAACCGTTTATTGAAGTGGCGTGCGGTGCTTTGCCAGAGGCTTTGCTCGAAAGCGAACTGTTCGGACACGTCGCCGGCTCGTTTACCGGGGCAACCGGCAACAAGCTCGGCAAGTTTAAAGCGGCCGACAAGGGAACGATCTTCCTCGACGAAATCGGCACCGCGCCGCTGAGTATGCAAGTTAAGCTGTTGCGTGTTCTCCAGGAATTGCAATTCGAACCGGTCGGCAGTACCGAAACCGAAACGGTCGATACGCGTGTGGTGCTGGCCACCAACGAAGACCTGGCCAAATCGGTCGAACGGGGCGAGTTTCGCCAAGACCTCTATTACCGCGTCAACGTGATCAACTTAGAGCTACCACCACTGCGCGAACGTATTTCCGATATCCCGCGTCTGGCAGCACACTTCCTGGCCGAAGTCTGCCAAGACACCGGTCGCCGCATCGAAGGTTTTTCCGCCGAAGCAATCGCCGCGATGCAGCGTTACCGCTGGCCAGGCAACGTTCGTGAACTGCAGAACGTGGTCGAACGGGCTGTGCTGTTAAGCAAGAACCAAGAGATCACCCCAGACGATATGCCTGCTTCGATCGCTTCGGGGGCCCCCATCAGCGTCTCGCGCCGCACCGGCACCACGCTGAAGGAAGCCTTGGAAGGCCCTGAGCGACAGATCATTCGCGAAGTGCTGGAATCGAACGGCTGGAACCGCAACGAAACGGCCGACCAACTCGGCATCAACCGCACCACGCTCTATAAGAAGATGAAACGCCTCGGTCTGGAAGAGATGGCCGCCCATCACCACGCCAGCTAATCGCCGTTCGTCTCGGACTTGCGAGACGAAACTTTTCGTGGGATGAACAGGGATGCTGCTTACTCGATCGGCGTAAGTTCGAAGCTTTCCCCTTGATTGAACGTGCGAATGTTGGGCATCTTGCCGGCACCTTGATCTTGGACGACCACTACAAACGAGTTGCCGAGCACACGGCACTCGCGGCCTTGCACTTCGATGGCGGTCGCTTCGTCGATGCCAATGCCGTATAAGTGCGGGTACTGATCGATCGCCGAGAGCAAGCGGTTCATACGGTTGCGTTTCAAGAAGTGCTGGTCGATGATCGCATCCGGCACCAGGTTCAGGCCCGTTTTAATCTCTGGTTCTGTGCGGCCACTGGCGATCATCACTTGCGATTGAATCGCCGCTCCGGCTGACGTTCCCCCCACTACCCCGCCCCGCTGGACCAAAGCAATCAGTTCCTTTTCAACCGCTGTGCCGGCATACGCTTCGGCCAGGCGTGATTGGCTGCCACCACCAATCCACACGGCGGTCGCCTCTTTCAGCGGAGCGATGAACTCTGCCGAGTTAGCGACTTCACGATCGGTGGTATGCAGCACGTGGACCTCTTTGGCGCCACGTTTCTGCCAGAGCGAGGCAATTTTTTCTTCGTCTACCGGCAGGGAAGATGCCGTCGGAATCACAACCACACGCATCTCTTGGCCTCCACCCAGTTCCACGAATCGCTTGACGATTGACTCGGGCAAGCCGCCCCCGCCTACCACTATCAAGGCACCGGATTGTTCGCTTTCGGCGGCGTGCGTGTTGGTTACGATAAAGGAACCAAGGATCAAACCAAGCAGAAGATATCGCATCGAGTCGTTTCCAGAGTGAAAGAAAGGTTGCGGTGGGTGACGAAATGGCGAAGGTCGCCGGTCTCTGGTTTTCCTATAGCAAGTCGGCCCACCGCTGACCATCAAAAACAGGCCAATCTCTGGCAGACCGCGCAAAGTGTTTGTTCAAGCAACCAGTGGCGCGCATGGGGAAGAAGAAGTCTGGATAAATTCCGCAGCGGGTTGGCTGTGGAAAGAAGGCCAGGCCAAGCGTGGTTTGGGCCTAGATTTACAGTGCCTGGCAGCTGGCTGCTGCCTGAGTGGCGGAACGATTCTCGGCGTTTTCCCTGCCCTCCTCTGGTTGACCCTTATTTTCCCGCAGTCGTATAATCCGGCTTTTCCTGCCTCGACGTATGCCATTGTCGTTGGAAGTAGTCGATGAAGATTCATGAGTTCCAAGCGAAGGAAATTCTTCGCCAAGCCGGGGTCGCCGTACCTCGCAGCATCGTTGCAAAGACCCCTGAAGAAGCTAGTGCCGCCTATACCGAGTTGGGTGGTAGCATCGCCGTGGTGAAAGCCCAGATTCATGCTGGCGGTCGCGGTAAAGGGACTGTGAAAGACAACGCCGACCAGCGCGGTGTGCAATTGGTGAAGTCGGCTGAAGAAGCCGCCGCCGTTGCCAAAGGCCTGCTGGGTAAGGAACTGGTCACCATCCAGACCGGTCCTGAAGGCAAAGTCGTCAACCAGGTGTTGGTGGAAGAAGGCTGCGATATCAAACGCGAACTCTACCTGGGTATCGTGCTCGATCGGGCCGCCAAGCTGCCGGTTCTGATGATGTCGAGCGAAGGTGGGACCGAGATCGAAGAGGTCGCCGCCCACACGCCAGAGAAAATCTTCAAAGAACACTTCGACCCAGCCCTCGGCCCGCAGAGCTTTCAGATTCGCAAGCTATGCAAGAAGTTGGAAATCTCCGGCCCGGCTGCTCGCAGTGCCGAAAAGTTCATCAAGGGTTTGTGCCAGGTTTACGTCGAAACCGACTGTGCGTTGGCTGAAATCAACCCGCTGGTCATCACCGGCGACGGCGGCATGATCGCTCTCGATTGTAAGATGACCTTTGACGAGAACGCCATGTTCCGTCACAAAGATATCGCCGAACTTCGCGACTTAAGCGAAGAAGAGCCTGCCGAAGTGCGGGCTGGCAACACCGGGCTCAGCTATGTGAAGCTCGACGGCAACATCGGCTGCCTGGTCAACGGTGCCGGCCTGGCGATGAGCACCATGGACATCATCAAGCTGCACGGCGGCGAACCAGCCAACTTCCTGGACGTTGGCGGCGGTGCCAATGTCGATCAGGTCACCGAAGCGTTTAGCATCTTGCTCGACGACAAGAACGTGAAGGCCGTGTTGGTCAACATCTTCGGCGGGATCATGCGTTGCACGACGATCGCTAACGCCTTGCTGGAAGCGTACAAGAAGCTCGACTTCAACGTGCCGCTGGTCGTTCGTTTAGAAGGTACCGAAGTGGAACAAGGCCGCCAACTGTTGGCCGATTCCGGCATCGATATCATCATCGCCGACGGCTTGACCGACGCTGCGAAAAAAGTCGTTGCCACCGTCGCCTAGTCCCTTGGGCGTCTTCACTGAACACTGAAAACTGAACACTGAAAACTTGCTATGAGCATTCTCGTCAACAAAGACACCAAGGTCATTTGTCAGGGCATCACCGGCAAGGTCGGCGAGTTCCACACCAAGGGTTGTAAGGAATACGGCACCAAGATGGTCGGCGGTGTTACGCCGGGCAAAGGGGGCCAAACGGTCGAAGGCCTGCCGGTGTTCGACACGGTGGAAGAAGCCGTGAAGCAGACCGGGGCCAACGCCACGATGATTTTCGTTCCTCCTCCGTTCACCGCCGATGCCATTCTGGAAGCGGTTGATGCGGGGATCGAAGTGATCTGTGCGATCACTGAAGGGGTGCCGGTCCTCGATATGGTGCCGGTCTACGAAATCGTTAAGAAGAGCAAGTCGGTCCTGATCGGCCCGAACTGCCCTGGCGTGATCACCCCGGAAGAATGCAAGATCGGCATCATGCCGGGCTACATTCATAAGAAGGGCCCCGTCGGCGTGATGAGCCGCAGTGGTACCCTGACTTACGAAGCGGTTTGGCAGCTGACCAACCTGGGCCTAGGACAATCGACCTGCGTTGGTTTGGGTGGCGATCCGATCGTCGGTACCTCCTTCATCGATCTGTTGGAAATGTACCAGAACGACGGTGCGACCGAAGCGATCATGATGATGGGCGAAATCGGTGGTACGGCTGAAGAAGAAGCCGCTGCTTACATCAAAGCCAACGTCGACAAGCCCGTCGCCGCGTTCATCGCCGGACGCACAGCCCCTCCTGGCAAGCGAATGGGTCATGCCGGCGCGATCATCAGCGGCGGCAAGGGAACGGCCGACGAAAAGTTCGCTGCTCTGCGTGACGCTGGCGTCGAAATCGCCGAAAGCCCTGCTGATATGGGTACGGCTTTGAAGCGAGCGATCGACAACAAAAAATAAGCTTCGCCCTTAAAAGCGAGTTTCATGAAAAGGCTGCGATATCCATCGTGGCCTTTTTTTATGCGCCCCCAACTGCCGGTCTCCCTTGTCCGTGTCGATAACCTCCCAGGCATCCTCCGCCAAGCCCAACAGAACTGTCTAGTTGCGCACTGGCAATAAGGCATTTTGAGTAAGAAGCGAGGGCAAGAGAAGCTTCTTAGGCAATTAACCCGAATAGAGCCTACAGACGTAGCCCGTCCGTAGTGCTTTGACCGTGGTTGCCCCCGAAAGCTACGAGGTAAATATCGGCGGCAATGCACGCGTGATGCGTTTTCTGCTCCTCTTGGAATCAAAGAGTCGATTGCCAGCAACGCCAGCAGGCCCAGTTTTCAAAAAAAGGGGGGCGTGACGCGGAATAAGTTGCCATTGAGAGGGCTTAAGAGGAGAATAAATATTAATAGACCGTCGGGTTTGAACTGACCCATGGATGCCAAGGCTTCGGCTGCTGAAGTCCGAATGCAAGGCGTTGGTCAATTCTGCTCTGGCAAGAAACTTGGCGTCCGTTCAGCAAGCCGAAAAGCTGGCTGGAGGGCGAAGTTTGGTCTAATACTGCTTCTTGCCGCGTTCCATGTCCCTTGGCTTTGTTATTGGCCGTAAGATGGCCCGATTTTTAGAACTGTTAGTTCGTGCAATTCGTAACAAAGTACAGAGAGACACCGAGGTTCGATTAACAACAAAGCTACGACATCAGATGGATAAGGAGTCGAGCCATGAACTTCAAACGGATACTTTTTCCGACTGATTTTTCTCATTGTGGCGATGAAGCGCTGCATTTGGCGACAGCCTTGGCACGCGATAGTGAAGGGACCATCGTCATTGCCCATGTGGAAGAACCGCCTACCGTTTATGGTACCGGCGAGATGTATTACGGCATGCTCGATCCTTCTCCCGAGGATCTGAAAAAGATGCTGCACGAGATCAAGCCAAGCGACGCATCCGTTCCGGTGGAATATCACTTGGTTACGGGTGACCCTGCGACGGCCATCGTGCGTTTGGCAGATGAAGTGAAAGCAGACCTAATTGTGTTAGGAACCCACGGCCGCACTGGCCTATTACATATGCTGATCGGAAGTACTGCAGAATCGATTGTCCGGCACGCCAAGTGTCCGGTTCTAACCTTCAAGCAGCCCCCGGATTCGGCATGACCCCCCCATCGTTTTTTCCCTTTTAAGGGAAGGAGGTGTGCGATGTCTGACAGTTTTTTGAATGAAGGTAGTCGTCCCTTTTACACGCACTTCACTTGCGAACACGAAGCAATTGATGGTGTGATTCACGATTTGCAACGCGATTTGAACGATGTAAGCAGGAAGTTGCCGACATCGCAAATCGCCGGACGGCTGATCCAGCTCCGCGAAATGATGTCGCGACACTTCCTGGAAGAAGAAGAAGGTTGCTTCGACGAAATTTGTGCCCGGCAACCGCATATGTGTACGGAAACCAAGCAGCTAGAGCAAACCCATAAGATGCTGCTGGAAATTGTCGACGAGTTGATCGCCGACGTCGACGAAGCCAATTCTGGCACCGCCTGGCGAACACGTTTCAACCGTTTCGAGCATACCATGATGGCGCACGAAAACGACGAACGGACCTTGGTCCGCCGCGGTTTAATGCTGCCGGAGGAGGATGCCTGACTGTTGCGATGCGAACAGCTTCGGTAACATGAGGCAAACGCCTCAGAAGATTCGACAACTAACGAATTGCCGAAAGGGAACTAGCTGTGTCCTGGATATCCACACCGCCGATCGTTGTGCCTTATGATTTCTCTGCCGATTCACGCGAAGCCGTCAATCAGGCGATTGCTTTGGCAGGTAGTGGCGAGGGGATCCACGTGATTCACGTGTTGGGAGAACTCTCGCCTGCCGACCCCGGAGAAGTCTGGCACACGGTCGACGAAAACACCAGGACACAGCACGCCACCCAGGCGATCCGCAAGGAACTTTCCGACGACAAGTACAAGGACGTGAAAATCAACATCGCGTTTGGTGACCCCGGCGAACAAATCTGTCATTACGCCGAGAAGCTGAACGCGAGTTCGATCATTATCTCTTCGCATGGGCGTTCTTCGATTATGCGAGTTCTGCTCGGCTCGGTTGCCGATCGCGTCGTCCGTTTGGCTGATCGCCCGGTGATCGTGCTGAAGAAGCCGCGCGGCTAAGCGTTCGCAGGCCTGGCGCGAAATTCGATGCCTGACTCAACAACAGACAACCCTTTTCACTCGCCCGTTGAGCTATCGCAAATAAGGGGCAAACCTGCCGACTCGCTTGGGCTAGAAAGACGGGTCGCTTTTGGGTGGGGATTCGCCTTCGTCTTTGTCGTTTTGTCGGCGGTACCGGTCGATAACTATCATTCCAGCATTCGCGCAATTAGTACCGTCGTTCCGCTGGGACGGTACTATCTGGAATTGATTCGCGAGCTTTTCGGCTTGGTACCTCCGAGCGAAGCAGGTTGGCATTACCTTTATCCTCGTCTCTTCTACCATTTGTCTGCTTCGCTAATTTGCGGGATAACAGGACTAGTCGTCCATTTCGTGCTTGATCGCATGGGCTTGCTGAAACGCTTTCGCGTCAACCTTCAAACGATGCTTAAGCAGTGGCGTAAGCGGGCTTAACAAAAGCCAAACCCAGCGATCTTCTAGCTCCGGGCTTGGATTCATCGTGCCAGTTTGTCTTTGCTAGGTTACGCTGACGCGAACACCAGCCGGCGCCTGGTGCTGAGACAGTGTGTTGTCATTTTGATGACAAGACGGCGATCGGTTTTGGCGTCCGTGGCAGGCAATAATTTTAAGATAACGCTCAAGTTATTGTGGTGTATGGGCTTACGTCTCTTTGCGCGGAGATCTTTTCTCGTTTGGCACTCCCCCTGCTTTTTCTACTAGCGTTGCCAGCGAATCAGCGGTGGCACAGCAAACAGAAGCAAACAAGGTTTCGTCATTCTCTTGGGGGAGATAGAAGATGTTGGTCAAATCACTACTTTGGACTGGGATGTTAGGCGTGGCAATGGTTTCGCTGAGCTCGACCGCCAAGGCCGATCACTTCATACATCAGGGCCGCTTGGTTCGCGACATTGAAGTGCTACACCACGCAGTCGACGACTTCTACCGCGAAGTCCGCTTTCATAATCGTTTCTCGGACTTATCCACCGAAGCACGGGCCTTACTGCTGGAAGTCGATCACTTCTGCGATACGGCTCAGAATCACGGCAGCTTGCGGCACTTGAAGATCGACTTCCGCGAAGTCTCAGGCGAGATGCGGCACGTCCAGCAAGAGATGCAGCGAGCTTGGCACCGACATCACCACCATCACCATGATGGCCACATTCAATCGGCCTGGGCCGATGTGGAACGGGCGTTCGATCGCGTTTACTACGACTTGTACGAAGCCCACTGCGGTTACATCCAATACCACTGCACGATCCAGCACGGTCACGGTCACCATGGGCATGGACATTACGCCCCTGGCCCCTTCGTCTCGGGCAACGGTCCGTTTTACAACGGCAACCAAGGTGGAGTCAGCTTCGGGCAGAAGAACGGCAAATTCCAGGTTCAAGTCCAGGGCAACGCCCCAGTTTGGGCTCACCTGTTGAAAGCCGCTATTAAATAGTCGAGGGGTTTTCTCGACGAGAACCACGTGCGTTTGCCTGCCGCACGTGGTTCTTTTTCGTTCTTGCGGCAAGTGGTTGCTTGTCGTGGAAGAAGAGACCTAGCGTGAGGCTCTTTCTGGCTGATCGCCGATACGGTGAGTGTTGGCGGCGGAAAGCTTGGTGGTTGCCTTGGGACCTAGCGAAATGGCCAACCAGCCTTCGTGGAGGGCAAGTTGGTTGATGCCGAAGCTGGCCAGGCGTTCGTCGTTGGTTGCCCCTTCGGGGAACAGCGGAATCTCGTGCTTCTTTGAGAGGACCTTCAGGAACACGGCTCGCAGGGCGATTTGATCGCGGAAACCGAGTCGTTTCCCTTTCAAGAAGACGGTGCTTTCGCGAACGATCTTGGCGTCCCAGCCCATGCTGGTTGGGCTGTACAACGCCGAGACTTCCAGGTCTTCCCAGGTGTTTTCGCCAACCTGAAGGGAATCGAGCCGCAACGTGAGTTGGGCCTGACCGTCGCGGAATTCGACTCGAATCGGATCGGACGCGTCGAAGGTAAACTTGACTTCCGTCGGTAGTTCTTCGTCTGCTTGTTGATGAATGGCCGGGAACCGCGTGCTGATCTCGCGGAGGAACTCGTGTGGCGTCAGTTCTCGCCCCCCCAACCGCAATTGGCGGATCATGTTGTTGATGCCACTTTGATGCAATTGAACGGCCAGGACACTATCGACCGGGCTGCTAGGACGCGGCGTATGGGCGGCAAGCTGCTTGGTGCCAGCCCCGCGGAAGCGACCAGCGATGCTACGGCGACCGGTATTCAGATCGACGATCGAAGGTTCGAGGCCAACCCGAACCAAGGGCTCGATCACGGTGACATATAACTTGTCTTGCCACTGATGTACCTTGGTGTTGAGCTGGGCGTTTAGCTCGTTCTCGGCCCGGCGACGCACGCGGCTTTCCACTTCGGCTTCGGCAGCGTACTTCTTCTCTTCCGTTTGCCCGCGAGCTACATTCCGGACAAGCGAACCAATCAAAGGGATGCCGTCGAAATCGCTTTGCAGGTTATCGACACTGGTGGTTGTTTCGGCCTTGGCCACTGCCGGTGAAACCCAGAAACCCTTCGAGTTCACCACCACTTGTTTGGCCGCGTGGTAGCGTGATCGTCCTCGATTGAAAATCGTGACCGGACCGCTGGAACTGGTTGTGTGGCTGTCGACAGCCCCCAGCACTTCCAACTGAACACGCCATTGCTGGTTGTCCGGTACCGGGCGAACGTGCAGCCGCGTTACGCTACGGCTGCGGCCACGCACGCGGGCTCCTAAGATGAAATCGTCGACCGGTTCGTCTGCTGGGCTCAACTCAGGCATGAAGGCCTGCATGAAGTTTTGGCTTACCTCGAACCGCGCATTCGCGTTGCGATAGGTATGGTCGATCAACTGGCCGTACGCCACAATCTCGGGCTGGGCGTGATGCTGCAGCAAGTTCGCCTCTTGGGCGATCTGCCGTGCGTCCTCGGCTGCTTGTTCAAGTTCATAGCGTTCGATCGCGGCCAGCGTTTTTTCGGGATTGAATTCAATGCCCAGCCAAGGTCGCAGCGACTCGGCCAAGTTCAAGAATGCGGGCTGCGAAAGCAACTCTTTCTGTGCTTCGTCGAAATCGGTGCCTTCCAAACGGGCGAGAACCTGGCTGGCGACGTCCTGCATCTCTTGTGGCGAAGCGTTGTTGTCCATCGCTTGGTGGAGTTGTTTGAAGCGGAGATAGTCGCTCCAACTCAACAGTTGCCCGCCATCTCGCAAAATGGTTTCCGCAGCTTCCAAATGCTTATGTAAATCGCCGAGCGTCGTCGGAGAAGCGTAACGTGGCGCCCCGCTAAGAATGATTGCGTTGGCTTGTTCCCACAAGTCGAGCCGACGAACTAGTGCGTAGTAGGTTTGCGTCAGATCGGTCCGTTCCCAGCCCAGCCCAAGGTGTTCGACCAAGTCAACCGCTTCCGAGGTCACTTCTTCCAGTTGCTGCAAATAGGCGGTAGCTGATGGGGACCCAATGGTCGAGTTTTCGCGCAGTTGTCCTACCATGGTCCGGACGGCGCTGGCCCAAGCTTTTGTTTCGGGATACGCGTCCAACCGTTTCAACATCGCATCGAGCTGTGGGGTCTTCGGCCAGCGGAAAGCTTGGGTACGCGTCGATTGCGGTGGAGCAAACTTCGCCGGAGGTTCTAAGGTTGGCAGCATCGGCGAAACGCTCGGTGGCTCGTCGGTAACCCGATACATCTCGCTTTGGTTGCGGGTGTCAGGCTTGTACGAGATCAGCGGCATCCGTTCCAGCGAAGGAAGGGTGCGGGACAAAGGCAGGGGCAAATGAATGGTTGGGTCGCGCCAAGGATTGACTTCCACTGGGGGCAACAAGCCGGTGCCGTCTGCGCTGAGCAGCGGGGCTGGATCAACCTTTTCTGCCGGTGGTTCGGCCAAGTCATCGCTGGGCGGTTCCGGCTCGACGACCGGAAGCAGCATATCGCGGATCGAGCGAACCGCGTTGGGCAAGCTCTGATGCAGCCGTCGCAAATCTGGCATGCTGTAGCCGGGCGAAGCTTCCTCGGCCTGGGCAGGAGCCTGAAGATTGGTAGCACGGCTACCGCTCAGCTTATCGAACGGCAAGAACTGCTTTTGTGCAGCAGGTTCCAGCGGCATCGATTGCGGTTGCTGTGGCTCACCCGACTGAGGAGGCGCAGCGATAGCCGATGCCGTTTGTCCAGCAATAAGCACGAATGTCAGTAATAACCAAACGCGAAGCCGCGAATTGGTTGTTGTCCACCTTGTATTTTTCACGCTCAAGAAGTGCCCGGGGAAAATCGACCGCACTCTGAAACCGTAATAAGCCGTCTCTTCCCTACATCGGTCACATTCAGGGTAAAACTACACCCTGAGTTGGAAGATCAGGCCGCTAGCAAGGCAGATGCTAAGCAAGCTACTCGCTTTCGGGAATCCGATAGACACCCACATGGGCTGGCGAATAGACGCGGACGTCCCAGTTCTCGGCATCGGGCAAGTTGGCCCCGTCGAACTGGCTGTCGAACTCGACAATCAAGACACTTTCGGGCGGGGCCGTTTCAATCAGCGTGCGAATCTGCTTTTCCATCTCTTCCGCCCGCGACACAAAGAACTCGTACGGGGGGCAAATGAAGACGGCCCAGGGAGTACGCGGCAGATTGGCAAGCTCTTTCTTTACCCAGATAAACGAGTTATGGGCATAGATCGTGACTTGGTCGACCAGTTCCAACGCCTCGGCATTGTCACGAATCAGCTTCGAGGTTGGCACGTGCCGCTCGATTAGGTGGGCACCGATCGCGCCGCGGCTGATCGCTTCCATCCCTAGTGCCCCAGTGCCAGCAAACAGATCGATGGCCAGCTTCCCTTTGATCGAAGGGCCGATTAAGTTGAAGACGGCCTCGCGTACTCGTTCTTTCATGGGGCGGGTACGGACGTCGCCCGAGTACTCGATCCGCTTGTTCTTCAATTGCCCGCCGATAATCCGCATCGGAGCATCGACCACCGGTTGTTGAGGTGGTTGCTTACGATTCGGTTTTCGTTTCGGAGCCGGGCGTTTGGCCATGGAAGAACTGCAACATGAGGGAAAGACGCGGAAAGAACGAGCGTTTATAGTACCATGCGCACCTCAACCTCGAACCCCCACAGCGCGATGACACTGTCTGAAGAACAACGAAACACGATCGATCGCTGGCGAAAACGGCAGATCTACTGCGTCGCGACAGGCAATCTCGCAGCGATTCTCTTTCTGGTGGGGGTGGCGCTGAACTGGCTTTCCTTCGTGGGAATTGGCGCCGCCGTGTTTGTGGTTTGTCTGGCCGGCATCTTGGCAGCCGGGGTCATCACCTCTCGCGCTGCCCGCTCTTCCACGTAACGGTCGCGCCGATCGAAGCGATACGGCCGTCCGAAAATCAACCGCGAGTTAACGGGCGGTGGCCGCTGGGCCAGAGGCCAGAGGGCCGCCGACGAATTCGTGGCTGGAAAACGTGGCCCAGATCGGCAAGTGGTCGGAAACCTCCAACGCTTGATCTTCGGTGAGCTTGAAAGCGGTCATCAAATCGAGCACGCCAGCTTGGCCACTAAATTCGGCGGTCTTGGCTTGGTCGAAGATAATGTTGTCGTAACTGGCCGTTTTGCGGGTGTTGGTGGGGGTACCTTGAACGGTGGGATAGATCCCGGGGATTTTGCCAAGCAGGCCCAGTTTGGTGTAATCGACGTTCAAGTCGCCCAGCAAAATCACGTCGTCTTCATTCAGCTTCATTTGGCTATCATGCCGGACCACCTCATACACTTCGGCTAACGCGTCGAGCTCTTCTTTGGTTTCATCCGGATCGGTATGGATGTTGATCAATGTGAAAGAAAAGGGCTGTCCTTCGGTGACGCGCGTGCGGAACGAAGCGATGTATGGCTGGCGATGGATCAGATCGTTGGGGTCGTTGATCGTGTAGTCGGTTTCGGGAACGAACTCGATGGTTTCGGAGTTGTAGAGAAACACGTACTGTTCTTTGCTGACCGAGCGTCCCAAGCGTGGGCCGACCAACGAAGCCCACTTTGAACCGTCGGCGTTGATCATTTCCAGCCAGCGGGGAATGACGTCTTGCTCTTTGCTGCGTAGCTCTTGCACGGCGACGACATCGAACGTTTTGACGACCTGGGTCAACGTTTTCATCACCTCAGGCTTGTCGAGTTTCAATTGCCCTAAGACTTGAATGTTGAAACTGGCGATGCGAATTGTATCGCCGGCAGGCTGGCCTGTCGTTGTTGTGGAAGTTTCGGCCTTATCGGGCAGTTGCTCTAGCATCTGCTCGACATTGCAGCCGGTAGCCGCAACCAAACCTGCCACAAAAGCCAACGCCGACAAAATAAATGCGCGCACCAGAAGCCTCCTTGCTATGTGCGGATAAGATTCGCAGGATGCTCTGTTGGCCATCCTTTGGCCAGACATCCTCTTATAAGCCGGGCAACCTTAGCGAATGCTGGCGGACGCTGCCAGACGAATCGCCGCGAAGAGCAGATAAAAACTTCGCGAAAGAATATCAAGGTGAACTTGTGGCATGCTTAGTCCACCAGTGGAAGATGTTTCGACCCAGGTAGGTTGCTCGCAATCTTGGTTAAAGGTTGGCGAGCGCCTTGGTTGCGAGGCGTGCTGTGCGAGGGCTGGGGCTTTTGGCGGCATTCTCTAAAGCGGTTTGCACTTCAGGACTGTTCAGGCCGATTTGACCGAGCGCCCAAATCGCACGGTTTTGCACTTCCTCGGGGGTCTTTTCGTTCTCGACGAGCTGAGCCAACTGCTTGGGGATCGCCAAGTCTTTAGGCTTCAACCGTCCCACTAAAGTGACCGCCCAATAGGCGGTTGCTTCTTCCGCCGTAAACAAGTCGGCCAAAGCGTCTTGTTCCTCGCTGGCGGGTGCCCCCATTTCCTCTAAAGCAGCGGACGCCCATTGGGCTACTTCTTCATTTGGGTCGGCAGTAAGACGGCATAACGGAATAATGGCCGTTTTCGCTACATCAGGGGATTTCGCGCATGCCTGGGTAGCGGCTAATCGCGTTTTTAAATCGCCTGAGCCCAAGTCTTGAATAATCTGAGACGGTTCCAAATAGTTCTCCTTGAGAGATCAGGGCAGTATGCCCGATTTGCAGAAAATACCCGCCATTTATGAAAATGCGCCTACTATTCCACCCACATGGGGGTATCATGCTATCTGGGGGGCAGTCTTAATTTCCAGGCTCACTCAAATTCCCAACGCAAGGATTGCTTTAGCAACTAGCCAAATGGGTTCCAACTCACTGAAACCGCCGATTCCCTGTTCGCAAGAACCTTGCGGCCCCGCTCCTGAAGACCCCCAAGGTAGTGGTGACAGAAGATTAACACCTCTCAGCCATCAAGCCCAGGCTGATTTGTGGCGTTATATAGAGCACTTAGAAAAATGGCGGCAATCGGTCGGCTACGAGATACACGACGGTCTGACCCAACAGATCACCGCAGCGCTGTTATTCCTGGAATCGTTTAACTGGGAGAAGCCAGACCGAACGGCCTTGGAACGCTGCCGAGCGATCTTGGAAGAAGCATTGGCCGAATCGCGACGTCTGATTCAGGGGCTCAATCCCAAACGCTTGGATGAAGAAGGGCTGGCGGCGGCGCTCGAAGAATTTTTGCTCGTTCCATCTCCATCGAACGCGCAGGTTCGTTTAGACATCGACAACCAGTTGCCACCTCTGCCGACTTGGCAACGGACAACCCTGTTTCGTTTTCTACAAGAAGCGATCAACAATGCGCGGAAGCACAGCGAAGCAACGCAAATCGAAGTGTCGGTACATGCTGCTGAGAGGTCGATTGTTGCCACGATTCACGACAACGGAATTGGTTTCGATCCTCAATCGGCTTCGCTGGTCAGCCACGGTTTGCGAAGTTTGCAGCACAAGGCAGAGCTGCTAGAAGCTAAGCTGGATATCGACAGTGCCCCGCAGCAAGGGACCAAGCTGACATTGCATTTCCAGGTAGCGGTCTCCTAAGCTCCTCTCGCCTGACGCTTGTTGTGCGGTCTCGTTTGTCGTGAGGGTTCCGTCGTCAACCAAGCCACTTGGATAGCGATTTGCTTTGGGAATGGCCGCACAATGGCATTTACGATTGTTTTGGGGCTCGCTGCCCTCTTTCAGTTTGCCGCCGTCGTTTTGGCGTTGCGTTTGAATACGATCTATCACCGACGCTTCGCCTGGCTCTTCATTTCCGGGGCTGGCATCTTGATGGTGTTGTGGATTGGTGTGAGCCTGGTCGAGACGATTCGGCATCCGCCAGAGGCAATCGCCAGCGAACTGACGTTGTGGCTGCAAACTTGTGCGACCCTGCTGACGTCGATCCTCTTTTTCGCGGGAATTGCCACCATCGAGCCGCTCTTTCAAGAGAACGCCGCCGCTCGGCAGCTTTTGGCCAGTGAAAATGCCCAGCTCAATCGAGAGGTGCAGCATAGCCGCGAGGAATTGCAACTGGCACATCGTGTGCAAGCGAATTTGCTCCCTAGTACGGCGCCTCAGATTGCTGGGCTCGACATCGCATTTCTTTCGCGTCCAGCGGAATGGACCAGTGGCGACTATTTTGATTTCGTGCAGATTGATCCCCGCTGCCTGTTGGTTACCGTGGCCGATGTGTGTGGGCACGGGCTGGCCCCAGCGTTGTTAATGACCACGGCTCGTTCCTATTTCCGTGGGATTGCGCGAACGCAGGAACACGTACGCCCGATCCTGACGACTTGGAATTCCGAGATCAGCGAAGATGTGGAAACGGGGGATTTCATCACAGCGATTGTCGTCCGGCTTGATCTCGAACAGCAGCGTATCGAGTACCTGGGCGCCGGCCAGAATGGGCTTTTGATTCAACCAGATGCCACCGTTGTGGAGATGGAGCGAAGTGGACCGCCACTGGGGATTATCAACGATTTCGTATTCCCAGAAGCGAAGTCTCTGCCGTTAGAAAGAGGCCAGATTCTGGTTTTTTGCACCGACGGAATCCAAGAGACCATTGGGCGAGACGGCAGCCAGTTTGGGACGGTCCGGATTGGCGAACTCGTTTCGTCGAGCCGGCAGCTGAGCGCTACCCAACTGGTTGAAATGCTCGATCGCGAAGTGAGCCGCTTCGCTGCGTCACCTCGACCGCAAGACGACCTGACGGCGGTCATTATCAAGATTGGTGACCCTGATTAGCCTCAAAATGCCCATGTTGAAGCGATGGGGAAGAGGCTAAGTACTGTTTTCTACGCAGTGCGATGCCTTTGTGGAGAATTATTTTGCGGCTCCAAATCACTCATGTTTGCGCGTATTAATACCTTTACCTACCATTCGAGCTGGAAACACCCTTTACGGCAAAATATGGCACCATTATTCACAGTGTAACGGATTTCTCTAGAAAACTTTCTGATTTAATCCGCGCAACCGGATCGTTTCTACTTGGAGATTTGGCCGAAGGAATATTAAAATCAGACGCGTGCCTTATCTTTTCTATTTCTTAACCGATACGAATTCTGCCTCGTTTTCGTCGGTGAAGAAAAAACACCTTAGGGAGTGTGTTTAGCCAGATGCTACGGCGATCAAGCTAGTTAACCGGACATTGCCTTAGGTCAAAGAGTTCTTTCAAGCCTCACGAAAGTTTCTCGACCTTTTCATGCGGCCCGCCCTACCGACTTGCTTCTATCTCCGGCGCTCGTGCTGGAAAACATCCTCGCGCATGACAGGGGGATTGTCGTGTATGCAACTGCTTCCGTTGAAGCGGATGTGATGAGTGTGCTGCGCAATTTCGCAGACGCTTACGCAAACCGTGACAAAAGGAGATTGTTGAACCTGTTTTGCACTGATCGAGACGTAGTCCTTTTGGGCAGTGGTTGCGACGAACGAAACGTCGGGATCAACGCCGCATTAGGGCAAATTCGCCGAGATTGGGAACAAACAGACACCTTGCGGATGCGATTTGGCTGGAGAAGTGTTTCGACCATGGGTCAGGTAGCCTGGCTCGCGACCGATTGCTATCTCTATGTCCAAGCCGGTTACCGCCGGGCCGAAGTGCCGATGCGAATTACAGCCGTAATGATCCAAACGGAAGACGGCTGGAAGATTGCTCAACTTCATTATTCGTCGCCAATTAGCGTCGAGAGTGATGTTGATACTTGTTTGGAATAGCTAACCCTATCTGACTCTTTTTTATATTTCAAAGACTATCCCAGCCATTCCAAATTTAAAAAAGCCCCCAGGTTTCCACCTGGGGGCTTTTTCCATTTCGGGTATTATCCGATATAATAAAAGGCTTGGCTTGTGACAGCCATTCTCATAGTAGCATTGCCTTCCGGCCCACCTGGGAGGCAAGGCTGCCATGTCCCACTGAAATATGGGTTCACACAACGAAAGCAGTGGAATGCTTCGGACCTTTCTCCGATCCAAAATTCACCGCGCCACGGTCACTCAGGCCGACTTGGACTACGTGGGTAGCATCACGATCGATTCCACCCTGCTAGAGGCGGCACAGATTCTTCCTCATGAACAGGTTGATGTTTTAAATATCACCAATGGGAAGCGTCTTACCACCTATGCCATCCCTGGCGAGGCTGATTCCGGCGTGATTGGTATCAACGGGGCTGCTGCGCACCTAGTGAGCCCAGGCGACCTGGTTATCATCGTTTGCTACGCCCAGTACACCGAGCAGGAAATCAACGGGCACCAGCCTCGGGTGATCTTGGTCGACCAGGCGAATCGGATAACCGACTGTATCGTCGAATCCGATTCGATGAATTCCGCGACCTAGTAGCCTCGGTTGGATTTTTTAGATCGGCCACGTTTCAAAACGTGATCCTAGAATCTTGCCCGTCTCGTTCGAGCCGATAACGCTTCCCAGGCAACTCTCTACCTGCAAGCTGGCTTTTCTGCTGCGGCCATCCACACCGTTTTATCAGCATCTGAGCTGGAGGCTGCGCGATAATTTTTCCGATTCTTCATACTCCAGAGGCAGTTTGGATATAACCCAAAGGCATGGTTTTACTGTTCACTATTTGTTCCCCGCGCAAGCGTTTGCCAGGGATCGTTACAAAAACGCAGTTGCTTGCTGAATCGATCTAAACTACGGGGCAGACCTCTCTTGAGGTGGTAGATCATTCAGCGGCAACTGCGTTTTTCTTAACTCGAGCTGTCTACCTACATTGGAACGGTATACCTGCGGTCTTTCCCTACTCAGCGGTGGAAGACCGCACAGTGGTCGATTATCTTGCCTAAGACGCTTGCGGGAAATTCGCAATTACGTCACATTAGGGGGAAGTGGTTGATGGCAGCCGCGTTTTCCTCTCGACTGCCACTCCAACTGCAAAAGCACCCCTCATCACTTCACAGAGCGATGAAAGTGCTTAAACGACAATACAAGATGTAAGGCTAATAAGTGTGGCAAGATGCCACTCTAGCGAAGCGGGGTCCCCGTTTTCGCTTATGAAGAGCCGGCAGAGCGTTATGCGGATTTATTCGCATCCCTTGGGGCAGACGTTCGGCCGGCTCTCGCCTTGCGCAGATTGGTAATCGTCTGCTTTTCTACTTTTTTGCCGCCAATCGCCAAAAAATTTCTCGCTGTGACCTGCCGTGTCAATCGCCCAGCGATAACTACTACTGCCCCAAAGGGGAATCAAGTTATCGAAAGAACCCAAACATATACACGGAAGGACATTCATCATGGCTAAGTTTTACGTCGAGTCTGGCTCGTTGCGATTGATTGTGGATGCTGCAGATGCTCGCCGAGCCGCGTTGTGGGCCGTTCATCGTGCTATGGAACACATTTTGCCTAACGAAGAAGAGGAATTGGACGTGGATAACCTACCTGAAGTGGAACCGGTTGGATCGATGGTTTTGGGGGATGCAATGCGGTTGAGCGAACGTGGCTTCGAGAATGACGACGCTACGCAGTTCGAGACGCTCGATATCGTCAGCGAATGGAGCCAACTGATGCAGGCCCTCACCCGCATGGAGAACGATCTGCGAGCCGCTTAAAACGGCTTGCCTAAGAGAGAGGGCGGCTAAGCTAAACGAGCCGATGCCGCCCAGGGGGCTCAATGATCGAGAATAAACTCGTTGCTGTTGAGTAGTGCCCACCAAATGTCTTGCAGGGCGACAGCTTCGTTATTTCGCGATTTTAGGATCTCTCCAATCGCGTTGAGTTCTTTTTTGGTGGGGCGACGCGAGAGTGCCGCGAGGAACAAGTGTTCGACCTTTTCCGGCGGAGACATCTTCGAGGCGATCACGTTTTTCAGCACGGCAGCTTGAGCATCGGTTGCCTGACGCATTAAACCACCGTTCATCATCAACAGCGACTGTGAGACACCGCCATCTAACGACGAGGTTTCGTTGTCTTCGTCGTCTCCCATCTTCTGATTGATCTGCCCGAGCCACGTATGACGGTCATCGTTGGAAGCGATGATCGCATTGTTGCGGCTAGGGTTTTTGGCTAGCATTTGCAGCGAGTGAAATAGCTGCTCGGCTTCCATCTGGCGAGCGTAGTAGCGGGCAAATAGCTGCTGCCCGGCGTCGGGATCATCGGCCAGGTTCGCATCGATCTGACGACTCGAAAGGGCATACGGCTCGGAAAGCACAATCCAACGCATCAGCCGCTTCATGTCGAAGCCTGATTCGGCGAAGTGAACTGCCAGATTGTCAAGCAGTTCGGGATGTGAGGCGGGATTGTGGGGCCCCATATCGTCGACCGGTTGCGTAAAGCCTACACCAAAGAAGTGCTGCCACATGCGATTGACGGTTGCCTTGGGGAAGTCGTCGGAATTGACGATCAGCTGTGCCAATTCGTGCCGACGATCGACTTCGCGGATCTTGCCTGAGGCCGGAATCTTGGTGCCGTCGACGAAAGCCG
Source organism: Bremerella cremea (assembly GCF_003335505.1). Taxonomy (NCBI): domain Bacteria; kingdom Pseudomonadati; phylum Planctomycetota; class Planctomycetia; order Pirellulales; family Pirellulaceae; genus Bremerella; species Bremerella cremea. Next base: position 375,241 of record NZ_QPEX01000046.1, on the reverse strand, counting down.
GATAAGCGACCTTGACCAGGCCGTTGGGCTGTTCGTAATAGACTTCGCCAGCGTCGGATGCTTGGTTCTGAACAAAGTCTCGATCGACAATCGCCAGCTTGCCAGACTCTCGGTCTTTGGCCAGCTTCGTTTGCCGGAAGAAAGCGTTCATGCTCCAGAACTGCTCTTGGTCCCAACCACTGGTCGGGTGGTTGTGGCATTCGGCGCACTGCAATTGTTGCCCCAAAAACGTCGAGCAAGTCTTGGCCGTGGCCAGCTTGGCATCGCCGTCGATCATGCTAACCAGGAAATTGGTCGCCGGGTTGAAGCTCTCGCTACCAGGACTGGTGGTGCCGGTGGCGGTGAGTAAGTCTTTCACTACCAAGTTATAAGGGGTGTTCTTCTGGAACGCGCTGGCCAGGTAGTTTTCTAAAGCGGCGCGATCGATCGGGCTGTCATCGCTCATCCCGCCGGCGCGGCCAACCAAGATGTTCGCGAAACGAGCACTCCAAAACGAAGCGAATTCGGCCTGGTATTTCTCGTTTCCTAAGATCTCGTCGACCAGCCAGGTGCGTTTATTTTTGCCGCGATGCTTGGCGTAACTCTCGATTTCTTCAACGGTGGGAATACGGCCAAGCAACTGCAAATAAGTGCGGCGGCAGAATTCGTTGTCGGTGGCGGCAGGGGAAGGTTTGACCTTCTCGGCCTGCCAAGCGGTGGCGATCGCATTGTCAATCTCGCGAATGACCTCGTCGTCGGCCAGTTTCAGGCTATCGCGGACACGTGGTTCCACAAAGCTGGGGGCAGCCTTCTCGGTGCGAGCAACCTGGGCGATCGTTTCGATCTCGGCAGGCATTAGCGACATCGCCGGGGAGACGCTGGGCAACCCATTTTCACGCGATCCCTTATCGTCTGGCGAAACGTTATGGTTAGCAAGCTGCGGACTGTTGTCCGATGTTGCTTCAGTGTTGCGGGCGCCGCTCGACGGTTTTGCAGTCCCGTCGGCGGCGAGCGGTATGCCTTGCCCTGGCACAAATCGTTGATAGGTGTAATAGGTTACTCCACCCAGCATCACCAGCAAGCATAAGCTGAGCGAAAGCGAGCCGATGGCGGTAACCAAACGTTGTCGTTTTAAGCGGCGTTTGTATTCGCCAGAACGTTTGGTCGGAGCTTCGACAGCCGGTTCATCAGAGATCGTTTCGGTGGCGGCGTTGACTGCGAGCGACAGAGGAGCTTTGACGCGTCCGTTTTGTGCAGGGGCACCATTCTGCTGGGAAGCCGCAGCGGCTTGTCGTTGCTGGTGGGCACGCATGATGCGCGCGGTCAGATCCGGCATCTGCTCTTGGCCGAGCAGTTCCTCTAACAGAGGATCGATGATGGGATCTTCGTAAGGCATAGGTGACTTAGGTTTGCTCTTTTAATTTAACCTCGATGCACTCGCGCAGCTGCTGCTTGGCACGTTGCATCAAGTTTTTGGCTCCATGTTCGCCGATTTCGAGGGCCTCGGCAATTTCCGTTCTCGATTTCCGATCTTGAAACCGAAGCTCCAACGCCAAACGGGCCCGGTCGGTCAAAGCTTGCAGGCACTCGCCTAACATCTCTAACAATGCTTCCGGCTTCCGATCGTCTGTCTGGGCCCAAAATTGATCGATGTTCTCGACGGCTTGGACGTTGGTTTGTCGTCCTTCTTTGCGCCGACGGTCGATCAACAGGTGCCGAGCTACGGTCCGCAGATACCCCCTTGTAGCGGCATCTCCTTGGTCCTCGAACGGTTTTTCCAGGATCTTTAAAAAGGTTTCCTGGGTCAGATCTTCCGCCTCTTGAGGGGAACACCCCCAAGATCGCAGGCTTCGCCAAACCGTAAGCTGATGTTCGGCAACAAGTTGCGCGACATCAACCGGCGGCGATTCGTGTTGCGGAAGGTCTTTCATTTATTAGAAACGATGCTTGGGGGCTAAATGTACTCAGAAAGGATGCCAGCCGCGTTCGGCTGATTGGGGATTCGTATCCCAAGGGGCAAACTGTTCCAGTGTATCCCGTGTTCTTTAAAAAGGTCGGAACTGCCCCCTCATACCGAGGGAACCGCCGGACGGATAAGGGGGAGAAAGCTACGCTGGCACACCGCGCCGTCGGCTGATAGCAGGGGTGAACTTGAGGTTTTTCTGGCCTTCTCGCGGAAATTGCGGGAAATCAATCACGATTGCCCTTGCTGGAATTGTACCTCTTGAGGACATTGTCCCGGCGATTTCCGACCCCCGCTGGCCAGGATGGCACAGCAGGAGATCGCCGGGCTGTCCCCGCTGGCCCAACCGGTAACCATCGCCCTGAAATCAGGGTTCGGCAAATACTCGCTCCAAGGAGGGATGCGATGAAGGCGATTACCTCGCTCTTATTACTGCTAGTCTTCACGGCCCCATTGGCCGCCGCCGACTCGGTTTTGTACTGCTTCACCGCCGATTGGTGTGTCTACTGCCACCAAATGAAGCCAGTCATCGCTCGTTTGCAGCAAGCTGGTTACCCGGTTCAAGTTGTCGACAAAGATCAGCAACCGCAAATGGCGCAACAAATGGGCGTACGCGGGCTGCCTTACTTTGTGATGGTCTCGGGAAACCAAATCGTCGGTCAGATTGAAGGAGCCACTTCCTACGACCGTTTGATCAACCTGTACCAAGTTGCCAAACCACGAACCCCTGCCCCGCAGCCCATCGCGAACCAGGCGATGCCTCGCCAAGCTGGTCCGCAGCTGAATGCGGCGACAGGGATTGCGCGTGGGCAATCGCCTCAGCATGGTGGCATGGTTCAGCCTGCCGTTTTTGGACAACCCGTTGGGGCTGCGGCTGCTCAGTCAGCGCGTGGTGGGGCAGATGTTCATGCCCAAGCGATGCAGGCCAGCGTCAAGTTGAAAGTGACCGATCCCGATGGCCACTCGTACGGTAGCGGCACGGTTGTGCATTCTCAAGGGAACGAAGCGTTGGTGCTGACTTGTGCGCACCTGTTTCGCGATTCCCAGGGGAAAGGTCCACTGGAAGTGATCACCTACCAAGATTCCCAGCAGGGAACGACCGTTCCGGGGGAAGTCCTGGCTTTTGACCTCGATCGCGATGTCGCATTGGTGGCCATTCGCACGCAATCTCCGATTAAACCAATGCCAATTGGTGCGGCCAATCACACGGTGGAAGTTGGCCAACCGGCGTTTAGCGTTGGTTGCGATAACGGAGGGCCACGGAATTTGTATCCTACGCGTATCAACAGTTTGAACCGGTACGTGGGGCACGCCAACGTCCAAGCCGCTGGGGCCCCGACCGTTGGGCGCAGTGGTGGTGGGTTGTTCGCGGCGGATGGCCAATTGATTGGCGTTTGCAATGCCGCCGACGACAAAGATAACGAAGGAATCTACGCCGCTTTACCTACGATTCATGCTGTGCTGCAGCAAGCAAAATTGGCTCACTTGTTCCAGAATCAAAGCCCGATGCGTCTGGCTTCGCACACGCAGCCCCCGGCTCAAATGCAACCGGTTGCCCAGCCCCCAACCAATCCTTCTCGTGCTATCCCGTCGGCTCCGACCAACAATTGGGATCCGCCTAGCCGTTCTCAAGCGGTGGCTAGTATGCCATCAGCCGCTTCGGCCAGAGCTGCGGTAGAAAGCATGGAAGGTTTGAGTGAAGTCGAGCAAGAGATGTTGCGTTATCTGCGTGGTCAAAAAGGTGGGGCAGAAGTGACCGTCGTGTTGCGGTCGAAAGATAATCCCACCGCGCAACCAGCAGTATTTACGTTGCCGAGTGGCCCTTCTCCGGCGCTGCTACAACAAGCCTCCCAAAACAACGGCCGGCCTGGGCCGATTATGCGAGGACAAAGCCGCTAAGGAGCAAGCACTTTACGCGAATCTCTGCACAAATTACGCAAAGATTTTCTCTGTGAAGCCATCGACAGGGGGTTTGCTTGGGTTAATAGACAGTTCATTCATGGGGATTTAAGGTGTTTCGGTTGGCTCTGTAACGATTGCACCGATCTCTGTTCGCTTCATGCTACGGCATTCCGCAGACGCGACTTACGCCCACTCAGACGAAACGTATGCTTTTTACGTAGGGAAGGGGCTTCTCTATCTATCGCGTTCTCATTTTTCCTGGTGATTCGCCTGTGATTGTCTTCCTGCTTTTCGCCGTGATCAACCTTGTTGCTGGTTTTGCTTGTGCCGTGTTGTTGGGCTATGGGCCTCGGCCATGGTACGCGCTGTTTCTTCCTTCCGGAGGAGACAGTCTGGTGCGAATTGAAGCGATCGAGGCTGAAGCAGAGGCAACCTCAGAGCAGGCAGCGAGTCCTGAACAGGTGGTCGCTGCGCCGCCGAAGCCTGCGCCAGATCCGTCACCGGCTCCCCAAGAAGTCGTGGCTGAGAAGGTTGTGGAAAAAGCTGTGGCTGAAGTTGCTCCGGAAGTGCCCGCTGCGCCCCCGGTCAATGAACCGGTGGCCGAGCTGAAACCAGAACCCATCCCAGAAGCCAAACCGGAAGTGAAGGCGGAACCCGCTGCCCCGCAGCCAGTCCCAGAGGAAACACCGGTCGCCGAAACAAAGACCGAAGAGAAGCCGCCAGAGCAACCAGCGGCGAGCGAACACGAGTTGGAAGACTACCTGGCCGGACTGCGGGACGAGCCGGTGGCTGAAGCTGACAGCAAGCCCGAGGTGGCGTCGCTAGATGATATCGAAGCGATGTTTGCCAATTCCACAACTTCCGAGACCACCGAGCAACCAGAAACGGCGAAGGCGCCTGTTGAACAGGCGGAGGACGGTCCGCTCGATCAAGACGACATCGCTTCGTTGTTTTCTGGCAAACCAGCAGCCAAGCGAAAAGAGGAGCCTGTCCCCCAGGCGAAGCCGGCACCTGAAGCAAAGGCCGAATCGGATGCGGCGTCGCTCGACGATATCGAGGCAATGTTCGCTAACTCGACCACGGCAGATAGTGACGACGAACCAGAGACCGCTGAGACCGAAGAGGAGTTGGAAGCCGCTGCCGAAGAAGAGCTAGAAGATCGCCCTCTCGACCAGGACGACATCGCAGCTTTGTTTAAGTAAGATCGCCTGGTAACGGCGCTGCTTAGCGGAAGATTTCTTTCTCGTGGAAGTCTCCGGTCGGGCTCATTCCTTTTTTCAACGCTTCTCGCAGCAGCGACTCCCCTTCCCCACGCAGGGCAAACACGGGGAAGCCGGGGCTGACGTATTGATTCCAATACCGTTCGTATACCTCGACCGATTCTTTGTTCTTCGCCAGGACGTTGGGCACGGCATGCACCATCACGGTGCGGTCTTCGTTCTTTTCGAGATACTGACCCAGCAGGTGCGGCAACATGCGAGAAAGCCAAGTCGTGCGAACGAACTTCAACTTGCGCGGGATGATGTAACGAGGTCGGTTGAGCGGACCGAGGGCTTCGTGCAGTGCGGTAACAAACATGCGGCTGTCTTCCGCCGTGGCATCTTCCAGCATTACCCGCACATAGCCGCCGGCCCGTGGCCGAGCGATGACTTCTGGCGGAGATTTGAGCAGCTTGAGCGCGACCATGCTCTGGGCGATTGCTTCTCCTACGGCCTGGACCAACGAATCGCTGGACCACGGTTCTTTCTCGTCAGTGAACGGAGGGAAGCCGCCTGCTTCGCGTTCCGACTGGTGAACGCGCATTTCGAGCGTGTGGCTTGGTTCTCCTTGGTAAGGTGTGCCAATCTTCCACAAGTCGCGAATCTCGTGCCGCAGGGCAACCCGGCTGAGCATGTTGCGGTTAAGCTCGCGGACCGAGCCTTCTAGCAGTTCTGGCCGCAAGTCGGTTAAGGCTGGATGAACGTGGCCGACTCCCTTTTCGATCAGCGCGTCGTCGGTTACGCCGAAGATGTTTTGATGCTTCTTGATGAACCGTGCGTAGTCGTCCAAGCCTTTGCTAAATTCGGGAGCGAGGCAAACCACGTCCCAGTTGTTGGCCAGCTTCTCAGGCACGGCCGGATCGAGCCGGAACGAGCGACCACGTAGCTGCCGCACCGTCATGCTGGTGGTGACCGTCGTCAAATCAACGAGCACGTTAATCTTGTTCGCATCCCACCCTTCCCCTAAGAGGCCACGTGTGCCGACCAAGCACTTGGTGAGCCCGCGCTGGAACAGCTCGGTGATCATCTCGACATAAACTCGCGGGCACCAATCGCGACCGCTGCCGCTGACAACATGAAAACCGACTTGTTCTTCAAAGGTTAGTGTCGCCTCGAAACCAGCCTCGGCCAACCACTGCTTGGCGGCGGTTTCAAAGCGATGGGCCAAGTCGTCGTCGACCAACACGCTGCTGCCGGTGACCAGTACCGGGTCGAGCTCGTCGAGCTTCGGATCGCTGACCAGCACGCGAAACGCCGCGATTGCGCCCCCTGCTTCGCTGCTGAGTAAGTGTTCGACATCCGAAATCGTGGCCGAGGTTTTCTCGAAATCGGTCACCACCACCGCGCGTATGGTGTCCCCCAGGGCGGCCATTTCCGTTGTGAGGATCGGGACCAACGCTTGAGCTTTCTCGCTGCTGTAGGCCAGCACACGTCCGACCGGCGAAGCACATGCCTGGCAACCGGTTTCGGTGATTTGCACGCCCAGCATGCGGAGCCCTGAGATGACCTTCTCGGCCAATGCTCGGTCTGCGGCATTGGGGGAACGCCGCAAAGCGTGGCGGACGTAGCGATCGAGCACCGGGATAACGACTGGGATCGGCGGAACTTCTTCTAAAGGAACCTCGATCACCACCGGCGGCACCTCTGCCGGCAGTTTGATTTTACGAACCTGTAAAAAGACGCGCGCCGCGTCGGCGAACTCAGGGTCGCGGCGATGAAACGAGGCCCACGTCTTGAACGTGCTGGTTGCGTGGCGGCGTGTTTCCAACGTTTCGAGCAGCCACGGTATCAGAGCTTTCACGCGAGGAGCTTCGTCGGTGGTGGTTGATTCGACGGCGGCTGGCTCGACGTTAACAGGCTCGGCTGGGGCAACTTCTGGCGAAGCAGGTGGCGTGGTTTCTGGAATTAAATCGGCGAACGGATCGTCTTCCTGGTATACCGCTTCCGTTCCACCGACATGGGCGAGGCTGGGAACCTCTTGCGGTTCGTCCTCTTCATCGGCAGCAACCGGGGGAACTGGCGATGAGTGGACGCTGGCAGGCTGGGCGGTTTCCTCAAATGGCTTGTCGCAAACTAGCTGCAAAATCTCGCTCAAGTGATCGTCGGCTTGGGCGACGAAGCGGAGTTCTTCCTCGGATGGACGCACGAAATAGGCCAGGTCTTGGTACGGGGCCAGAAAACCATCACGCACCACCGCAGGCACCGGCACGTCGTGATCGATCGGCCCGAGGAACTGGGTGTACCGCTCGAAGTCGGCCGGCACCTTGCCGTCGCCATCCGGCGGAGTCGCTGTTAGCCCGATCACGATGGCGTCGTCCAGCGAAGCCATGGCATCGGAAAGAACACGTCCCCAGTGGCCGACCAAGTGATGGCATTCGTCCAAGATCAACAGCCCAACATTGGCTTCGCGGAGCTTCTGCCACGTACGTAAGCACGATTGGTGCAGCATCTCGAACGATTGGCCAGCCAAGCCTGCTTCGTCCCGGACTTGCTTGCGATAGGCGGACAAGCGTTGATCGTAGTAGTCACGATTATGCCGCTTCAAATCGCGAATCCAGACCTTGGCTTCGGCGGGATCTTGGGCCTGGCCTTTTTCGATCAAGCGATCTTCCCACAGCGACATAGCCGCATGATCGAGACCGTCGTCGCCACGGCGGGGCAAGGTAACGGCTTGATAAGTGAGCGAGGTGAGTAGCTTCGGCTCGTTGGCATCGGTGCTGACTATCTGTGAAACCGGCACGTTCGATTCGAACAGATCAGTCCTAGCCGCCCACTGCGATTGAATGGCCGAGTTCGGACTTAGCACCAGTGCCGGCCGCTTGATCAACTCGGCCCAAAGGTACAGCCCCAAAACGGTTTTGCCAGAGCCAGGCGGGGCAACGATATGGAGTTGCCGTTCCCCCTGAGCCAACTGCTGTTCGGCGACGTCGCGGACTTGCAACTGCGAGGGACGCAACTGACCGCGGAACCGGATAGAAGGAAACGAAGGATCAGGCATCATAACGGCGGTCGATCAGGAAGTTCACACGAAAGCTAGCATCAATACGTATTCTCTTTCTTCGGCAAGCGGTCGGCGATGGGATCAGCGAAACCTGGCGCGGGCTACCAGAGTAATGCGGGTTGCAGCGGCCTTACCGGCCCAAGGCACTCTTGCCGGATGCCTCTCTCGCGCCGATGTGGTGGGTGCCATGCCGTGGTCTTCGTCGGCATGAGCTTCCTGGCTTCGCATGCTTACGAGGACGAAAGCATGGCACCCGTTTGAAGAGATAAAATTGCCTGCCAACGAACTAGCTTCCATCAATCGACAGCATTCCTTGAAGTTGCGGTTTGTCGGCATTGGTGAAGGTGCGGACCGAGCCATCGGAGAATAAAGCGGTGACTTCACCAGACGGGGTGGCATTGAAATCGAGCAGCAGAAATTGCTGGGGTGAAAGGTCGGTAGGCTTTGTCCAGGGAACCGGGTTGCTGCCATCTTCCACCACGGCGATAACATTGGACGTGCCGTTGGTAATGTTCGGGAAGCTAACGCTCTTCTGCGTGTTGAGCAGCGTGTTTGGTGCAGCCAAAGCCACGTAGGTGGTCATCCCAGGGTTGTATTGCGTTTGCAGCGCCGGGCTGGTCAGTATGGCAGGGGTTTGGCTGGCCAAGGGAAGATTCTGGGGGCTGTCCCACGGCTGCGAAAGGTCGTACTGCGAGTAGAGGTAATTCTCGTTGATGAACGGCAAGATCAGCACCCGCCACGAAGTCAGCGGCTGGCCGGCTGCATCGACGGTATAAGCTGGCGGAAACGCGCCGTACGTGTCGTGATAGTTGTGCAGCGCCAGGCCGATCATCTTCATGTTATTTGCCGAGGTCATTTGCTGGGCGGCCCGTTTGGCCTGAGTAATGGCCGGCAGCATCACCGCCGCACTAAAGATTCCACAACAAGCTAAGCCCAGCATGAACATAACCAGCGTCACGACGATGATAATCACTTTGGTATTACCGAGTCGGTTTGGTATCAAAGAGAGTTCCTTCATGGCGAGAGCCGTCGGTTGGTGGTGGTTTCTGCAGCCAAGTGATTCATAACCACTAAGGGCCTTTTTTAGGGATTCGCCCGTCGTCGCAAAATATGAGATCGACAAGCTGAGAACGTTCCTGTTCACTTAAATGGTGGACGGAGCCATCACCGCGCAGTACCTGAATGCCATGCAGATCATTCTGATCCCACGGAGCCATCGTCAGTAACTCGAGCGGATCGATATCGTCTGGCTTGGTCCAGATCACCATCCGGCCAGGGTCGTCGATCGCCATGGCTGTGTTGCCTAAACCGTCAGGCACCTCCTGCAGCGTGCGTCCTTTGCCTGGCCGTAAGATGGTGCCTCCATCGACTGCATCGACGATGCCCAGATAGGGCGTTTTCCCTTCGAGCTGAGTTTGGCGAAAGAAAGGACTGGTGTAAACCTCGGGCATTTGCAGCACCAGCGGCAGATTCGTCGGGCTGTCCCAAGGGGCATCCAAATCGAATTGATCGTACAGTGCTTGATGTTCCAGCATGGGTAAGATCAGCACTCGCCACGAGTAGAGCGGCCGGCCTTGTTGATCGGTTACGTAGGCAGGGGGTAACTCGCCATAAGTGTCGTGATAGTTGTGCAGTGCCAAGGCGATCTGTTTCAAGTTGTTTATGGACTGCACACGGTATGAAGCCGACCTAGGTTGACCGGTGCCAGGTAACATCGCATACACAAGACCACAAAATGCGAAAAAAGCGACTCCCAGCATGATAGGCATATCTTTGATCGGTTGGTGAGGTTGCCGAGTTGGGGGAGGCTGGTTCATAGGAAAATCTCTTACGGGCTACTCATGCGACCATCGTCGCAGAATACCAGGGCCGAAAGTTCACTCGCTTCGACGTGGTATTTTACCGCCCCATCGGCTAACAGTACCAGAACCGCTTCCGGGCTCTCGGCTGTCAAACGGATTTAGGGTACCTTTCCGTCGTCGGCGTACATCAGCGGCACAACCTCTTCCCGTTGTGGGTTCTCGATTTCAAATGCGTTCGCATCGCAGGTCACCAGGGCGATCCACGCAGGGAACTTCTCGGCTGGCGGTAGCCGATCCAGGAAGTCCTCTGGCGAAACATCCTGCGGCTGCGACCAGATGACCGGGCGGCTGCGGTCTTCGACCACCAGGGCAGTGCCTGCCAGGCCATCGGCGGCGGCGATCTTGGCCAGCGATTGCCCGGCCAAGGGAAGCATGGCCGTGTGCGGCTCTTTGGCCGAGACAAGGGCCACGAAAGCGGTTTCTCCATTCTCCTCCGAGTCGAGATGCCAGCAGGTGTAATTCACCGGAAGGTTGCTCGCCAGCGGAAGGTTCTCTGGGGCATCCCAGGCTTTGTTAAGATCGAACTGTTCGTACAGATCTTGTTGTTGCAGATAAGGGAGCAACAAAACACGCCACGAGTAGAGCGGATTTCCCTCGGCATCGGTCACGACCGCCGGAGGCAGCGTCCCGTAATCGGCTTCGTAAGCGGCCAGGGCCAGGCTGATTTGCTGGAGCTGACGGAGCGACTCCATCCGCCGAGCTTCGGTCCGCGGCATTTCCAAATTCGGCATAAACTGCAGCAGCAGTGCCAGCCCGAGCAGAATCACCAGAATAGCTAAGATTGCTTTCATCGCTGTGGCACCTTACCGTCGTTGGCGTACATGGCCGCTGGCAGAACGATGCGGAGGTTCTCCCCCAGCCCTTGGGCCGATCCATCGCCGTAGGCAATCGCCACTTCCCCCTCGTGCTCGCTTGGTCGAAAGCGACGCAGGAACTTGGCGGGGTCGGTGTCGTTGGGCTCGGTCCAGCAGACCGGGTCTTGGTTGTTTGCGATGAGCATGGCCGTGTTGCTGGTTCCATCTCCGACGGTAGCCAGCGAGCGGGCAGTCGTATGTTTTATGAGCGTCCGCGAACCAGACTCGTCGACCAACGCTTGATACGGGGTTTGCCCGGTAGCGCCGTCGATGTGGCGATTGGGCGAGCGAAACAGATCGGGCATTTGGCGAACCAACGGCAAGTTGACCGGCGAATCCCAGGCCTGAGTCAGATCGAACTGCTTGTGCAGGGCCCCTTCGCCAACCATGGGCAGAATCAACACCCGCCACGAATAGAGAGGCTTACCGTCGGAATCGGTAACGCAGGCCGGGGGCAACTTTCCGTAGGTATCGAGATAATTATGAAGCCCCAGGGCGATCTGCTTGAGGTTGTGCCGATCCTGGTACTTGGTCGCTTCTGGCCGAGGATTCTGGATGAAAGACCACAGGCTAAGCAAGAAAAAGAAACCGACGATCGGAATGACGGCCAAGGTAACGATCGCGTTTCGCTGGTAATGCGGATTAGGTCCAAGCGTAGGTGCCCGCTCGCTGGCATCCTTGGGCGGACTATGAAATGGATTGGGTGTGTCGACCATCAGTCCCACCGTTTTTGCGAGAAGAGAAGAGAAGAGTGCTCTTTATTTTCGCTGTTTGGGGGGCTATGTGCAATCAATTGGTCGGGATTGCCAGGGGATCTTCCTGCAAATCGATCTTTTCATATTCGACCGATTCGCCATCATGGCGATTGAGCAAGTTCAAGATATTCTGCGGATCAATTTTCGTAATCCTTACAACATCACCAGAAACGAAGGCCACATAAAGTCGTTTCTGTTGTAGGTCTTGTTTGGAATAGCGTGCGATAAACGTTTCCGGGGAAACATCGGTAGGCTCGCTCCAGGTAACCGGATGTTCGAGATCGGCATAGAACAGCAGCGTGTTGACGGTACCGTCCAGGCAATCCTCGTATTGGGTGCCTTGAAGTCGGACTGGTGGCTGTGGCTTATTGGTGTAGGGGTCGTAGAAAGTTGGAACGAGTTGCCCCTTGATTTTGTTGCCCGTAAACATCGTATCTGGACCAACCACCACGCAGAACGGAGTTTGCCCGGGAAGACAATCGGCTAAGGGGCCTTGAAATGGTTTAGGGGTCGTTTCAGCGTGCTTACGATTGGCAGGGCTATCCCACGGCTGCTGATCGTCGTACTGCTGGGCCAGGGCTTCTTCCTCCAAAAAGGGAAGCAAGCTGACCCGCCAAGAGGTCAGCGGCCTACGCTTGGCATCGGGAGTGAATGCAGGCGGAAAATGATCGTGGGTATCGTAATAGGCGAGCATCGCTCGGGCAATGGCCTGCATGTGATTGATGGTGACTTCTTCCTGCTTTGCTAGTTGGGCAGGAAGCATTATCGCGTAGTAATACCAGGCGAATGCTGCGGCCAAGCCAATCGCTAAAACGAAAACCAGCACTCCAACTACAATTGGCCACGACTTCTTCTTCGTAATGTTGGAGTCTTGCATGGTCTCTTGTCTTAAGTGTTTGCTGCGGGTTCATCAAGCATGCTGAAAATAGAAGTATATTCTGCTTGGCTGACCTTTTCGAAAGACGACATCATCCATCAAGACGCTAAAACGCTCGCCCTTCGAAGGAGGTGACATGGCCGTCGTTGCGTACGGTCAGATTCTCAAGGTCTTTCGGCGTTATCTTGGTAACACGAAACGTGGAGGCATCGACCAGGGAGACGTAGAGTGGCTTTTGATCGGAGACTTGAGAAGAGCGGCGCTGCAGAAACTCTACGAGTGAAAGATCTTTCGGTTCGCTCCAAGGGACGGGATTTTCTAGGTCGGCAATCAGCAGCAACGTATTTGAGCTGCCATCGGTGCAGTCGCGAAACTTCGTTTGTTGGTCGGAAGGGAACATCGTGTTGGGACCAACGACCACGACGAACGGGGTTTTCCCTTCGCTACAATCGCATTGAGGAGAACGAAATGCCTGGGGCGTCTCTTTCGCAAAACGAAGGTTGTCTGGGCTATCCCACGATTGCTGGCGGTCGTACTGCTGGAAGAGATCGCTTTCATCCACGTAGCATACCGTGGCCCGCCACGATCGAACCGGTTTGCCGGTTTCGTCCAAGACAGCCGCTTGGGGGAAGACCTGGTTGGCGTCGAGGTAGTGGTGCATTGCCAAGGCAATCTGCTTCATCTGGTTGATGGTGACTTGCTCTTGGTAGGCAGCCACCATCGGCGTGACGATGAAGAAATAAATCAGGGCCAAGACAATCCCTGCCAAGCCAGCCGCCGCAAATATTAACGGGGCTGGCAACTTTTTGTTGGTGGGTACGTTGATGTCGTTCATGAACTATTTTTCGGAAGAGGAAAGACTTCGTCGGTCCTTACAAGCCGTTGCCAATATCGATCAACCAGCCGATTTTCTCGCGGTCTTCGTTACCGTACTGATAGATATGTCCGTCGGCGATGCCGAACTGCGTGCCGCCGTGGACGTTGTCCTCGAAGCTAGAGCGGGCCAGGAGCTCTTCCGGCGATAGGTCGGTAGGCTGCGACCAAATGACCGGGTGGTTTAAATCTTCAATGAAGACCGCCGTGTTGATGAGACCATCGGAAATGTCCTGGTAGCGGAGTGGTTTCTCGGTGTTGAGAGCAGTCTTCGGTCCAACCACGCCGACAAAAGGAGTCAAGCCGCTGGTTGCATTGGCAATCAGTGGATTCACCAAGCCAGCCGGCGTTGATTTCGAGAGCCGCAAATTCTCTGGGCTGTCCCAGGGCTTGGTTTGGTCGTATTGATCGTAGATCGCTTGCTCGCCAATGTAGGGCAAAATCAGCACCCGCCACGAAGTCAGCGGATTGCCGTTTTCGTCTTTGGTATAAGCAGGAGGCATCTTTCCGTTCGCGTCGTAATATTTGTGAAACGCCAAGACGAGCCGCTTCATGTTTGCGCCGGCCTTGTTCACGTCGGCAGACGACGCCGATCCTCCAGCGGAAGCTACCGCACTGCCAGATGTGCTGCTCGAGCTACCTTCGTTGCTAGAAGTACTACTCGCATTGCCGCCGTCGAGTGGTTCAATTTTCTGGCAGCCAACCAAGATTACAGAAACCGTCCACAGCAGCCCCAAAGTGGCAAATTCAGCACGCCATTTCATCAAAATAAGAACTCCTCAAGCTAAGATCATCAAGCTGGCAAACAATAGACTGGCTTAGATCATATCCCTCGGAGGAAGCGAGTAAAAGGAAAAAACTAAGGATGTTCAACCGTGTTTTCTGGGGTGGAGTTGTCCTCAGGACGAAGTAGTTGTTCGAGTGTGTGGCGGGTGGCGTCGGTGAATTGCCAAACCTTTTCATCGGCCAGCCCAACGTTGAGGTAGGGAGCCTTCTCGCATCGAAGTGACTCGCGGGCCAAAATCTCGTCGGGCGATCGATCGACCGGTTGCGACCAGATAACCGGCTGGGCCAAGTCTTCCACAAGCAGCGCTCCGTTGGTCAAGCTATCAGACCAAAGGGAACGCCCTGCCGAGCCGTTTGCGCCCAGCGGCAGGCCAGCCCCGACGATCCCAACGAACGTGGTCCAGCCTGGCTCGCCATCTGTGTACAGAGGATCTTGGTAAGGGGCCGGGGTTTGGTTGGCCCACGCTTGATTGGCTGGGCTATCCCACGGTTGCGATTGGTCGTACTGGTCGTAGATCGCTTGAAAGCCCATCTGTGGCAGAATCAGGACTCGCCACGAAGTAAGCGGCTGTCCGTTTTCATCGGTGGTATAAGCTGGCGGCAAGGTGCCGAACTCTTCGTGATAAGCACGCAGCCCCTGAATAATTTGTGCCATGCGTTTATGTAGTTGCTTCTCAGACGAGACCAATTCAGCCGGAGGGCCGGCGCAGCAAACTTTGTGTGAGAAAATGGAGTCGCTGCAGCCAAACGCCAGCACCGACGCAAAGACAACCAGCAAAAGGGGAATCGACCAACGCACCACGAAAAAAATCCTTATACGATCATTGCTATCAGCTGTATCTTTGAAAGCTGCAATCAAACCACCCACTCAGGCGTGTCCGCGATTAATAAAAAACGACTTTGACTTATTCTGTTAATCGCCACCATATTTTGCGCAACCAGCAACACGCCATTTTGCCTGACCGTCCTTACAATCGGCAAAGTCGCTGCAAAGCGGTCGACTGCGACGAGAAATCTAATTAGTAAAGCAGTGTCAATCAGGTCAAAACCACGGTAAGTCGATATCTCTAATGCCTAGGCAAGATGGGGATCTTTCTAGGTGGTTAAGGTTTGTGAACGATCAGAGTGAACAAGACGCATGTTCATGCACGATAGTTCAGTTGAAAGTCCGGCTCTCTTACCAAAGTAAATCGTGCAACAAGATTCCAGGGAAAGCTTCTCCTCTGGACCGGGATCAAGTTCTGGTGATCCTTTCTTGTTTGTACGGTGACCCTTGGTAAGAGAGACGGGCTTTCAACGTTTCTTGATTCTTGTTTTTTTGAAAATCGGTACCGGCCCAAGCGGTTACAGGCGAGGTGGGCACCTACTTTTCGCCAGGCAAAGCCTCCCCAAGGCCGACCTTTCTGTGGCTCTCTACATCTGCGGGGGCTGTTTTTTCTTCGCCAATGCTATCAAACGTCCGTAGAATGAAACCATCGACTCGCTCCTTTGTGGAAGGTAATGCGCATGATTCGTTCTACTTCACGGCTTGGCTGCCTGGCTGGTTTGTTGTTGGCTGGCTTTCTGGCGGGGCCGGCTTTCGCGCAAGGTATTTTCATTCAGCGAGGGAACATGGCCGCCGATGCACTTTCGCTAGAGCATGCTGTCAAGAAGCTGGCAGCCCGCGATACCGGCATGCAGACGCTTAATTCGGCTTTGCAAGAGATGGCTGACTATTCCGAACGTTACACCCGCTTGGCCCAGCGTCAGGCGAGTTACTATGCGCTGCAGCGGGCGTTCGATCCCATGATTGTTCGTTACGTGAACGCGCGGAACGTCATCGAGACGGCTTCAGATTGGCGGCAGGGCAACCCGCGAATGCAAGACTGGCGAAACGTCGAGAACAACTTCGATCGCGTCTACAACGACCTGTACGGCTACGATCTGCTCGATCCCTACTTTGGACGCCACCCCGATTTCGCTGCTGTGCCGGTGCGTCCGCAGATTCCGCCGCAAGTACTTCATCCTGGCTGGTACGAAACCCGGCAGCCACAGGGCGAGGTTGAATACCCGTACGTGCTTGCCCCAGAGAGACCGACCACGTATCGCTTACACGGCCAGGCACAGCAGTTCTAAGCTTCCCCCGTAGAAAATGAACCTCGTCAGGCCAGTGCGAGCAGTAGCGGGCCGTTTAAGCGGCCTGATGGCCATCGACCCATTCTTGATGCCAAAGTTCTAGCACCAATAAGGCCCACAAGCGGGCGCTGTGATCGAATTGGTTTTGGTCGTGCTCGTCGAGCAGTTGCCGGACGGCAGCCGGTTGGAAGTAGCCTCGGCTAAGGGAGGCTTCCGAGAGCAGCGTGTCGTGCAAGATATCGCGCAGTTGGCCACGGAACCACGTGTTCAGCGGCACGCCGAACCCCATCTTCTTGCGATTCCAGATCGCTTTGGGCAAGCGATCGCCGAAGGCATGCTTCAAGAGAAACTTGCCACGCCCCCCCCGCCACTTCCATTTCGAGGGCAAGCGAATCGCAAACTCGGCCAGGCGATAGTCGAGAAACGGTTGGCGACATTCCAGCGCGTTGGCCATGGCCGCAATGTCGACCTTGGTGTTCAAGTCACAAGGTAAGTAGGTCGTTAAATCGGCCAGCGAAGCGGCTATCAGCGGATCGCGCTGGCCAACGCGTTTCCAGGCTTGGTACAGGAACGAAAAGGGATCAGACTCGGGAAGCTGGGCCAAGAACGCATCGCTATAGAGGTCGCCCCGGCGGGTCTCGTTGAAGATGCTTATCCAGTCCAGATAACGCCGGGCCGGGCTGAGGGACATGGCCTCGGCAAAACGGTAACCACGCCGCAAAATCGATTTTTGCGGACCGCCGGCGGGCAAGACCTTCATCCCGATGCGCGAAGCCAGCCGCCCAAATGGGCCCAGCTTGTCGATCATCGCGGCCCAGCGAACCGCCTTGTAGCGATCGTAACCGGCGAACAGTTCGTCCCCGCCATCGCCGCTGAGCGCGACCGTGACATGCTCGCGAGTCATCTGCGAGACATACCACGTAGGAATGGCAGAGCTATCGGCCATCGGTTCGTCGTAGTGATGAATCAGCTTCGGCAGGATTTCGACGGCATCGGGGGTGACCTGAAATTCGTGATGCTCGGTGCCCAGGTGCTCGGCGACCAGGCGGGCGTAGCTGGTTTCGTCGTAGTCTTTCTGCGGGAAGCCAATCGAGAACGTTTTGACCGGTTGGTCCGTCAACTGCTTCATGGTCGCCACGACCAATGACGAGTCGACCCCGCCAGACAAAAACGCGCCCAGTGGGACGTCGGCTTGCAGGCGAAGGCGAACCGAGTCGGTAAATAGCTCGACCAGCTCGGCCTTGGCGTCGGCTAGCGAGAGGTTGGCTTCCTGGGTGAAATCGGGGTTCCAGTACGAGATGACCTCAAGCTTCTGGCCATCGAATGTCAGATAACACCCTGGCGGCAGCTTGTGAATGCCTTTGAAAATCGTGCGAGGGTGAGGGACATATTGATAGGTCAGGTAAGCATCAATCGCCCCAGGATCGACCTCGCGCGGGACGCCAGGGACTTGCAAAATGGCTTTCAGTTCGCTGCCGAACAAAAGTTGGTCGTCCTGCACGCGAAAGTAAAGCGGCTTTTGCCCGAGGCGGTCTCGACCAAGCACAATTCGCCGATGTCGCTGATCCCACACGGCGATGGCGAACATGCCGTTGAAGTGACGAAACGCATCGACACCTTCATCCTCGAATAGGTGAACGATCACCTCGGTATCGGAATCGGTCCGGAAGGTGTGCCCTGCCCCTTCCAACCGGGCACGCAACGATTTGAAGTTGAAGATCTCGCCGTTGAAGACGGTCCAAACGGTTTCGTCTTCGTTAGCTAAAGGTTGGTGCCCACCGGCCAGGTCGATGATCGATAACCGACGATGCCCCAGCCCGATGCCGGGAATAATGCCGTAGGGGCCATGTACTTGCTGCGAACGATGGTAGATACCGGAATCGTCCGGGCCACGATGCGCGATGCTGTCGGTCATTTGTGTTAGCACCGCTGCACTCACCTCGTGGTGTGGACTGGTCCAAAATGCTCCGGCGATGCCACACATGGCTGGTCGTTCTTGATGAGTGGTTCAGGGTGTCAGCAGCGAGTCGAGCGCCATCATAGGCCAGACTGCAACGAGAAACAAAGGGGCTGATCGAGCGTTATTCCGGGCCATCGCACAGCGGCGTGGCCTCAGCCCGGGCACGAGCTTTGACCAGCAATTGGTTCAACTGCGAAAGTTCGTCTTGGGTCATGTGGGCCAGGTTTTGTTGATGGATTTCGAGCAATGGTTCGCGGATCGTTTCCACCAACTGGTGCCCCTTGGGGGTGATGCTGATCATGACCACGCGGCGATCGCTTTCGCTGCGGTTGCGTTCCACCAGTTGGGCTTCGGCGAGGCGATCGACCAAACGGGTGATATCAGGAACCCGGGTTACCATCTGCTGGACGATCTCTAAGCAAGGGAGCCCTTGCCCGTGGTGCGAATCGAGGATCTTCAAAATATTGTACTGCGCACTAGAAAGGCCATGCCGTTTCATCAACCGGCCGGGAGCGGCGGCGATCATGTTATGAGTACGCAGCAGATTCAGGAACGTTTCCAGTTCGAGCGACTCGAACGGTTGCTCTTTCTTGAGCTGCTTTTGAAGAATCGATTCCGACAAAACGAGGGGACCTTCCTGCGAAAAACGGGGAAGCGCTGGGAAGCGACGACACCTTTCTATTATTACCAGAAAAGTGCCGCTGGTGGGTCGGATAAACAAAAAGCCGCCAACACTTTGTGTTGGCGGCTTTTGATCCTAGCTAGGGAACGCAGACAGGGCGATTCACTCGGCCTGCGTCGTTTTGGCCTTAGTCGTCTTTCTTCTTCAGCTCGGCTTCGATGGCCTTAACCACCTTCGAGTCGTCTGGTTCGACGGGGGTGCGGAAGCGGGCGACCACCTCGCCATCACGACCGATCAAGAACTTCTCGAAGTTCCACTTCACGTCGCCAGGATCTTTTTCGTAGCTTTTCAGCTTGGCGTACAGCGGGGCTGTGTCGTCACCGTTGACTTCGATCTTCTCGAACATCGGGAAAGTCACCCCGTACTCTTCCGTGCAGAAAGTACGAATCTCTTTGGCGGTCCCAGGTTCCTGGCCGCGGAACTGGTTGCAAGGGAAGCCAAGCACGACGAAACCTTCTTTGCCGTACTGTTCGTACAACGCTTGAAGGGGCTCGTACTGAGGCGTCTTGCCGCACTTGCTGGCGACATTCACGACCATAACGACCTTGCCCTTGTACTGCGACAGGTCAACTTCCTTACCTTCCAACGATTTGACTTCACCCTTCAAAACTTCGTCAGCGGCGAGGGCGGAAACAGAAAACGCGGCGACCAAGGCCAGCGAAGCAAATACGGCAAGAACCGATTTCATCAGAGGAACTCCTCAAACTTGTGCGGGGGGAATGTTTGGTCTGGGCGAGACTGGGAACGGCATTAGTTGTCCCAACAGACATTTATCTAGTGTACCGAGCTACCAGTGGGAAAGAAACAAATCTCTGACGAAGAATCACGAAAGGACCTTCCGAAACCGTGGAAGGAGGACCGGTGCTTGAGACTGTTCCGGCTAAACATCACGAGCGTAACGAGCTTGCGTACGAAGTAAAGCCTGCTTACCGCTTGCGATGTATCAAAAAAAGCGAGGCAACGCATAGCTTCCCGCCAGGGCTGCGTTGTCTCGCTTATTGAATGTGCCAGAATGTTTTTTCTTAACGGCCACGCCGCTCTTGTAGGCAGGGCGAAGATTACTCTTCGTCGTGTCCGCCAGACTCAGCTTTGTAGTGGTCACGTTCGCGGCGGGTCGCTTCCAGGTCGAACATCAGGTACTTCATATCTAACCGCAATTGGCTCAACGCTTCTTGAACCAGGGTGTAGATACGGCGACGACGACGGCTGTTTTCGATCACTTTATTGACCGCTGGCTCCAGCACGTCGCGATGCTCGCTCGGCAGCTTAGCGATCATAATTGCCAGCTCGACCAGATCCTTCGGCAGTTCTTCTTGGGCGGCGGCTTGTTCGTCGATAGGTTGGTTGGCGTGGCTCATGATGTTTCTCCGCAATTGTGTTGTTCGCTTCTGACACGATTATTTGCACCCGCCGTGCCACGATCGTGCTGGCATGTTGCGATTATTCTCTAAGTGTTTTTCGTGAAACAACTTACGGATTTCACGAAAAAGTGGTGGCAAGGCGACATGTTGTATTTTTGCCCCACGATTGATCTGGAAATGGAATCTAAATCCCAGTACAAGCACGACTTACGACCGAGGAAACAACGTGTTGTTATAAGGAAACATCCAGCGTGCGAATCGGTCACGCGACAAACAAGATTCTCGTGCCTCTGATGGCGATGTTGCTTTTGGGCATCATCTTGCCTTGCTGCGCGCTGGCAGACGTCATCGACGACTTTGAATCGGCTCAGACGACTTGGGTGCGAATGCCTAACGATGCGAACGCCAACTTGGTTGCTCATCAGCGCAAGGTGGGTGATTCACACTTCGGGGCCAGCAGCGAACTGATCAGCCTGAACTGTGGCACCGGTACGCATGCCTACTTCGGACATCCAGTTCCCCCGGCGCGTGTGGTGACCGACCTGAAATACTCGGTCTGGGTCAAAACTGATCGGCAAGGGATTCAGGTCGCTGCTCGGGTGGTTTTTCCCCGTGCGATCGATCCGCAAACGGGCTATCCTCGTGTCACGCTGGTATTTGGCGACCGCAATCGCGAGCCAAACCGCTGGAACGCGCTAGGGATTCGCAACATTGACGAACAAGTTCGCCAACAAGTGGCAGCCCTCCGCAGCGAGCATGGTGCGCAGTTCGACCAGCGCGAAGCGTATGTCGATTACGTCGTGCTGAACCTTTATACCAAACCTGGCCCGGTCAATGTGCAGATCGACCAGTTGGAGGGAGAAGGAATGCTGAACGTGGAGCAGACAGCCACGATAACCCAGCGTCCTGAAACCCCAGGAGGTTTGCGAGGGATGCCAGGCACCACCGGTGTCAACGTGCAACTTGCCCCCCAACGTTCTGATTCGACGACCAACGGCCAGGTGATCGAGGTCAACGATCATCCGGAAGTGCCACGCATCATCGACTACAACGGCGAGCCTCTCGGCTTGCTGCGGCGGCTTGGCTTTACGGCGATACGGACCAGCCAGGCACCTTCTTCGCAGCTACAGAAAGAGTTGTTGCGTTACAACATGTGGAGCGTCAGTTCCCCTCCTGAAGATCAATCGCCGGCAGATCAATCGGCTGTCCTGGCCTGGGAATTGCCGGTGACCGGTGGCGAAGATGCGTTCTCTGACTTCGCGATCCGGGCTTCCGATTTGCGTTTGCTCGATGGAGCCAAGCCTCGCCCGATTTTAGCGATCACGCAAAACCGAATCCGCGATTTTAGCCAACACAGCGACGTGATCGCCACGCGCCGCACGACCTTGGGAACCTCGCAGCCGTTAGAGGATTATGCCAAGTGGATGGAATCGTGGGGCTTGTTTGCTTCGCCGAATGCGATTCGTTGGGGGGTGATTCCCACCCAGTTCAGCCCCAACACGCAGCGTCAGGTATCACTCTTAGCACAGCAGTCGCAAGTACCAATTAGTTTTCAGCCGGTTCAATTAGAGAAAGCCACCTTTCTGGCGGTCGCCAGTGGGGTACGCGGCGTGTTGTTTGAAAGCAACGAGCCACTCAATGCCGAACATCCCACCAATGCCGCGCGAGGTTTGGCGTTAGAACTCATCAATCGTCGGCTCGATATGATCGAACCATGGGTGGCCGCTGGCCGCAGGATGGATGGGGCCGAGTGTAGCGATCCGAATGTTCATGTTTCGTTGATGGCGACCGATACGGCGATTTTGTTGATCGCCGTTCGGACCGCGCCGCAAGATCACTTGGTGATCGATCCGATCCCTGAACGAAAAAAAGTAACCGTCCGCGTGCGAGGGGTGCCTATGGCATCCGAGGCGCGTTTGATTGGCGACTCTGGCATTCACTGGGTAGAGCAAAGCCGCGGACTGGGGGACATGCAGATTCATCTCGACCAGATGGAACACGTTTCGCTCGTCGTGCTAACCCAAGACCAACGTGTGATTCGCGACCTTTACCGTCGTAGCGAAGAGCATCGCGCGGCGCTGGTGAAATTGCGGATCGATATTGCTCAGCATGAATTTAACCTGGCCGAAAGTGTGCGACGTGCGCTCGAGTCGCCGACCCAATCCCCTGCGATCACCCGCGGAATCAATCAGGCCTGGGCAGAGGTTCGCGAGGCCGAGCGGATGTACGAAGCTGAGAACTTGCAAGAAGCTTATCGCCTTGCCGTGCAAGCCGAGAACAAGGTGGCCCGCGTGCAGAAAATTCAGTGGCAACAGTTAGCTGCGCAGTATCGCTATCCGCTTACCAATCCGACGTTGGTGTCGTACGACCTGATACCTTTTGCTTCGCGTTTGCAAGGCAACTTGCAGTACCTGCGTCCTGGTGGCAACATCTTGCCAGGCGGAGCGATGGAAGACCCGTCGTTCCTGCTAAGCAGTGGTTGGGTGCAAGAACGGACGCCGCAGCCAGGCTTTAATTCGGAAGTCGAGTTCACGCCGCAAGAGCCGCACGGTGGCAATTATGCGGTGGCGATGCGCGTGAAACCGGACGCTCAAGGTTTGTATGCCCGCCCCGAGCAAGCGCCGATCGCGATTCGCAGCGCTCCGGTGCGTTTAGAGCATGATCGGCTAGTTTTAATTCGTGGCTGGATTCGCATTCCCAAGAAACTCTCGGACGAATCGGGCGGCGTACTAATCCACGATTCGCTAGGCGGACGCGAGCTAGGGCTGCATCTCAAGGAGGCGAGCGAGTGGACCGAGTTTACGCTGATTCGAGCGACCGGCGAGAACGATACCATGCTGCTGACTTTTGAACTGGCTGACCAAGGGGAAGTGTTTCTGGATGATGTAACGGTCCAGATTTACGAACAGGCACGTGGGCCAGAGATCGCCCCTGGCTTCGAAACCGGGGCGGATGACAATCGTTTTCAAACGCTTCAACCGTAAACGTCGTGAAGTTCCCAGCCGGGGAGTTGCGATCAGGCAGGTCGATTCGCTACGATCGAGAGGCCATCTTCGCCGCATCTTGATTTCTTCTGAGGACTGAGTGCTTGCCTGTGTTGCTGTTGGCTGATTGGGGCGTGCCGCCGCCGATGCTGCTGGGGTTGATTATTGGGCTGCTTGTTGTGGGCCTGATCTTCTACTTTTATGTGCTGCCCAAGAAGGATCTCCCTCCGGAAGTCGACCCGGTGGAAATCGCCATCGATCCGCTGATCCCCTCGGGGCCAAAGTCGCTTCTAGGACCCGACGTTCGCGTTTATAACGTGCCGGTTCGAATCGTAGCGATCGTTGTCGCCCAGGCTGGCAGGGGGCACGACTTGATCAGTGAAGAAACCTTGCGCGGCCTGATGGACCACTTCTTACCCCACATGATGTCGGTCGTCCGGGCTCATCGCCCAGATGTCTATCGTTGGCCGGGCCAAATGAGTACGAAGGGATTCTCGCAACGTTTCTTTTCGCAGGCCAACCTACCGGGGCAGCATGGTGAAGGGACGCCCTGGTTGGCGTTATCTGGCCGAGCCGATTACCAGGGAACCGGCTACCTCATTGGCTTGGTCTGTTGTGCCGACGACGACAACCCGTTGGGACAAATTACGGTTCAGCAAAAGCAGCAGTGGACCGATATCGTGCGGATTTCCTAGATCAATTTGTTTTCTGGTCCGCCTTGCGGCCCCAACCGAGGTTACGCCATGAAACGCCTGCCTGAGCAACTTGCCGAGGATATCCAAGCCATCTGGCAAGCTGGTGTCGACGCGGTTCGAAGTGACCAGTTAGTTTACGACGCGGTAGAAGTGGTGGGCGAAACGCTGTACGTCGGGGAGTCCGAGTTTCATTTACCTGCGATTGAGCGAATTTTTGTCGTTGGCGGCGGCAAAGCAGGCGCCGGGATGGCAATCGGTTTGCAAAAGGCGCTCGGAGAGAAACTGCTCGACGAAAAGAAGGTGTGCGGTTTACTCAGCGTGCCTGGAGATTGCGTGCAAGAGCTTTCGCATATCAAGCTAAAAGCAGGGCGTCCTGCCGGACAGAACTCGCCCACGCTCGAAGGGGTGGAAATCACGCGGCAGATTTTGCAGATGGCGGAAGCGATGACGGCGGATGATCTGTGCATCTGTTTGATTTCTGGCGGGGGCTCGGCTTTGTTGCCAGCCCCGATTGATGGTGTGAGCCTGGGCGAAAAACAAGAGATCACCAAGTTCCTGAGCGGTGCCGGTGCCAACATCGAACAGCTCAATACCGTTCGCAAACAGCTAAGCCGCTTTAAAGGGCACGGCCTGGCAAGGCACTGCCAAGCGGGCAATCTGGTCAGCTTGATTATCTCGGACGTACTTGGCGACCCGCTCGACGTGATTGCTTCCGGCCCGACGGTGCCCAATTCTACGACGGCTGACGATGCGTTGGCCGTGCTTGAAGAACTTGGGGCCGATCGCGAGCCAAAGTTTGCGGCGATTATGAAGGGACTAACCGCCAAAGCGAAGCGTTACTCGCAGGACGTTGCCCATACGTCTTGCAGCGTGGCAAACTATGTGATTGGCAACAATGCGGTCGCGGTTGATGCGGCAGGGATCGAAGCGGAAAAACGTGGTTACTCGCACGTGATGCACTGTGCGACCAGCATGGAAGGGCAAGCCGAAGAGATCGGACGGCACCTGCTGAAGATGGCCTATAAGATGCAAAACGAAGCAGGCCCCGATTGCCTGATCACCGGGGGAGAACCGGTCGTAAAGCTGGCCGCTGAGTCTGAGCGAGGACTAGGGGGAAGAAACCAACAGTTAGTTTTGGCCGCCACCGTGGATGCCCTCGCACAAAAGGGTCTGGATGGAATCGCCATCTTGAGTGGCGGCACCGATGGCGAAGACGGCCCGACCGACGCAGCCGGGGCTTGGATGGATGGGCCGGCGCTGCGAACGATGCAAACGAGCAGCCTCGATCCGGCCGCTTACCTGACCAGAAACGACGCCTATCACTTCTTCCAGCCCCTGGCCCGCTTAATTCAAACCGGTCCGACCCATACCAACGTATGCGATATCCGCGTGGTCGTGGTCGACCGAATTCAACCGCAGCCAAAGTAGCTTTGGATGTGAGCTGCCCCGTTATCCAAGCAAGAAACGCCAAGATGGCCGGTACCTGTTCGGTTGCGGCCATCTTGTTATTCATTAGGGGGGAAATGGTTGTTGGCTTAGCGGCCGTGACGCCAGTGGTGGACACGACGGACATTATTGCCGTAGAAGTGACCAGGTCGGTTCGGGCGTTCGAGCAACGGCATCGAGCGAACTTGCGTACGGTACTGAACACGCGACATTCCGTTGAGGTTGGTTGCTTGGAAACCAAACCAAACCATGCTTACCATAGCCAAGCTGCACAACACATTCATGCGGGAAGAAGGAGTCATAGGGGGTAAACCTTTCTCTATCAATCATCAGAATCAAAGGACGCGAAAGTATAGCTCTCTCGTCGCGTCAAGCTGCGTTGACAGTCAGATTTTCCTCAATTTATCCATGCACCCCAAGCCCCCTATTCAGTAAAATTAGTGCGACGAGTTGGCTTTGCCCCTTATTCGGTATCGAGACGGGCGATATCGGGTGAGATTGCTTCCAATTCCATGCGGAGATACCGCTTCACCTGATTGGTCGTTTTCATCTCCATGACCTTCTCGACCACCCTTTGGGCGTGCTCGACGGTGGCTAGATTGGCTAGTTCTTTAATGGTAGGGATGAAAGCCGGGCTCATGCTAAAGCTGCGGAGCCCCATTCCCAAAAGAAGGAGAAACGCTCGCGGCTGGCCGGCCATCTCGCCGCACAGCGTGACCGGAATGTTGGCTTGATTGCACGCCTCGATCACATACTTGAGTGTGATGACCACCGCCGGCGACAACGGCTGGCAGAGCCCGCTGACTTTGGGATTATCGCGATCGGCTGCCGTTAAGTATTGCACTAAGTCGTTTGAACCGATCGAAACGAAGTCGACCAGTTCTAAGAGGTGGTGAATGGCAACTGCCGCAGCGGGGACTTCCAGCATCATGCCCACTTTGATCTGGCCGCGTGGTACACCGCGTTCGTCGAGCGACTTCTCGGCTTTGCGAACCAAATGGCGAGCTTTGCGCATTTCTTCGACGTTGGTGATCATGGGGAAAAGCATGTTCACTTCTCCCGCTTCCCCAGGCTTCAGCTCTGCCGCGCAGCGCATGATGGCGCGGAGCTGCGACATGAAGAACTCGGGGTGTTCGAACGATAGGCGGATGCTCCGCCAGCCCATAAATGGGTTCGCTTCGTTGTGATTATGCCCCAAGTAAGCGACCGTCTTGTCCCCCCCAATATCGAGCGTGCGAATCGTGATGTGATGCTGGGGCGACTTCTGTAAAATCTCGCGGTAAACGGCAAACTGTTCGTCTTCGTCCGGGACATTTTCGTGCGTCAGATACAGATACTCGGTGCGGTACAATCCCACGCCAGCGGCGCCCATTGCCACGGCGGACTCAACATCTTTCACGTTGTTGATATTGGCCAATAGTTTCAGCGCGGTGCCATCGCGGGTGACGGCAGGGTGATCGCGATTGGCGGCTAGTTGGTCTTTCAGATGGAAGAACTCGCGTTCCAGCTTGCGATAGGCGGCTAGTTCCTCCGATTCTGGGTTGATCGAAACGATCCCCTCGCTTCCGTTCACAACGACGGTATCGCCGGTCTTCACTTTGCGAAGCAGCCCACTGACACCGCTCACTGCTGGGATACCGCGGCTACGCGCGATCAACGCTGCGTGGCTGGTTTGGCTACCGGCTTGCGTCACAATGCCATGCACGTCTGCTTCCCCCAGGGCAACCGCTTGTGAGGGCAACAATTCGTCCGCAATTACAATGAGCGGCCCGTTCAGACCAGACTCTTCAGCCTCGTTCAGGACATCGGAAAGGTAGGCACTTAAACGAACGACCACGTCGCGAATATCGTTGAGCCGTTCCTGCAGGTACTCGTCGCCTGTCTTCGAGAAAATGGTCGTGTATTCTTCCAGCAGACGATGCAGGGCCCCTGCAGCAGTGAGGTGTTCTTCCACGATCCAGTGACGCACTTTGTTGGTAAACGCCGGGTCGCGCAGAATCGTCTGGTGAACGGCGAAGATGGCCGCTTCGCTCTTGCCGATTTGCTCTTCCACCTTGGCTTGCAGCGCCGCTAAATCGACTGCGGTCCGTTCGCGAGCTTGTTCGTAGCGCGCAAGTTCCTTGTTCACTTCGTGCTCTTCTAACCGTTTCCGGTCTGGGTTTACGAAGATCTCTAGGATGCAATATGCCACCCCAATGGCGATGCCCGGAGACACCGCTAAACCTTTTTCCATTCCCGACACAATGGTCTCTCTTTAGTAGATGCCGCAGGGAAGGTCCGCCTATCACCGCATTATAGCAGTCTTACTCCCCTCATGTGCGGTCCGCAACCACTTAAACGCAAGCTAAAGGGGCCCAGTCCGCCACTGAATCCGATAAATTCGTTTCAACAACTATCTCATCTCAATGAATACGTGATTTTCATACTATAGGTCGCGGAAATGATGTCACACGCTAGTGAGGGGTGAGTAGGCGAGGTTCCCTTGAGTAGCCGTTTTAGACCAGGCATTTCAAGCTTGTGGGGAAGAGGTCATCGCTCACCTCGCGCCTAAGCAAGACACCTGAAAGCGGGTGGGAGGAGTGCTCGTAGCGAACAGTTATGCGATGGGCAGAGGCTTTTAAAACGCTGCTGCTCCGAAGAGGTTGGGCAGCACCACGCCCAGCGAGTCTTCGTTTGCCGAAGAGTCGTCTCAGGTTTAAGAAGGCATCGCCAAAGAAAAATTCCAAGTCCGTTACTTCTTATGGGCGACCAGCAGGCCGCCGTGAACGGCTAGGATAGCGCCAGCGCTGAGTGACGCCCAGGCAATCCAATTGGGTAGAGTGATGGTTTCGCGAACTTGGGCTCCGCTGTTGACAACCAAGTGGTTCAACGCACCCCGCGTGGTCTCGGGACCAGGGCCGACGTTATGGGCCAGGAACTTGGTCGCCGAAGGGGTCAATTGGTACGATTCCACCGCGTACATCTGGCCTCCGGCAAGTAGGAGGATGATGCCGGCATAGATGAAATGAATCGCCCAGGCCTTTTGTTTCATGGCTGTTCCATTACCGACAGGGAGAACAGGAAGTCGCTGCTAGCTGGCTTGCTGTTCTGTTTCATCGGTTGGCGATGGCGATTCGGTTGAGCCTGGTTATGAATCGTCTTCGCCGTTGGTGGCCGATTGTTCCGGTTTTGCGGTCGGTCGTAGCAGACGCTTGGCAAGTGCCTTGGCGTGCCCGAGCGTGGCGCGTAGCCGGGCCAGCATGCGTCCTTTGAACGTCGGGGGAACCAGATCAAGGTGGATCATCTTGACCGGCTCGGCTCGCCAATGGCTTTTATAGCTTTCGTCCCCCCGCAGGAAGTCAAACGTGGTGCGGCCGCTTTCGATTGCGTGACGAATGCCGGCCGTTACACCGAGCCAGCCTGGTCGGGCGTATTCGCAATCGATTGCAATGCCAGAGCAATAGTCGAGCAGCGTATCACCCTCTTGCAGATCGAGCTGCGCGGCGACCGGTTTGCCTTCCAGTTCAACCCATTGCAGACGCAGTTGACCGGAAGCCAAGTGTCGCTGCGCGGCCTCCCACAGGAATTCATAGAACGCCTTCGAGGCAAACGAACCAGGATGGCCGATCGCGTTCTGGCGGCGTTGATGCAGGTCGACCAGAATTTCGAAGCCTTCCGCCAAAGTGTTTTCGTCGTGGGCCACTTTGATGACCGCTTTGCCGGTATCAAATTGATCACGCCACAACTGGCGAACGCGGCGACGACGCGAGCGGGAAAGCTGCATGACCCAGGTTTCCCAATCGGCGGGCAGAGGCAGTCGAAAGCAATCGAGGCATTCGACGTCGCGAGACTGATAGCCGTACTGGGTGGCCATGATCTGGGCGAAACGCCCCATGGTAAGGTTGTCTGCTTCGATGCCTTCCAGATAGATGTGATCGATTTGAGGCATGCGCTGCTTCAGGTACTCGGCCAGAGCGGAAAGGACCGCTTCTTCCTTGTGAGGCTGAGTTAAGATCGACATGTAATCGGTGCAAGCCAGGCCGCAGCCGAGCGATTGCAACTTGTTACCGCTTAGCCAGGTACGTTGCAGAAACCAAGGAGCCAGGCCAATAAGTTCGTCTTGAGCGTTACGCACCGTAAGCAGCAGCAGTTGCGAGCCTGGTGCGCGATAGGCACGCCACCAGGGCATCAACCAACGTGGCGCCAGAAAGAGTCGCGAACCGGCGAGTTCTTCCCATTGGGTCCATAAAGGATCTTCCGGGCTGAGGTCGGTGACGTGTTCGACTCGCCAGTTGGCTGCTTGAGTTGTAATAACTTGTTCCGCAATAAATTTTGCGTTAGGTGTCTGGCAATCGATAGCCATGTTTACGAGTTCATCTTTTCCAGGAGTCGTCGCACGATCATCCCAGGCTTTCCCGCTGAAACCCATGTTCTATGATCGACGAATCCGCGCACTACTACGTGCATAGTAGTTGTGGCTAATGATCCGGCGAGTGTTGCGGCACCTAAGAAACGCAAGTTTTTCGCCACGTCCGACAAAGCTGCTGCCTGTATCGATTATGTCGCCTTCCGGGCCGCCCATGTCCAATGGCGGTCGGATGTTTGCTGTACTGATTCTGCGGGAAATCCCAGCGAAACAACCAGGTTTTGAATCTCTTCTAAAGAGAGAGAAGCGTGCAACGAATCGGCGAACATTTTACGCGATGATTCGATCTCTTGACCGCAATAGGTTGCGACCAATTGGTTCAGTTGATCGAGCGAATCAGGTCGCAGCAGATCGCGGAAGAAGAGCCACCCGCCAGCTTCGACCACGCGGACGCTCTCCTGCAAGACGGCCAACGGTTCGGGAATATGGTGGACAATGCTGTTCGACATAACCCCAGTGAAGAAGCCGTCTTCGTGGTGGATTTGCTTGGCGTCGACTTTCATCAGTTGGATGCGGTCTAACAGACCGGCGATGTCGATGTTGATCCGGGCGACATCCAGCATTGCGATCGAGGCGTCCGCCCCCATGATCCGGCACTGCGGGATGCGATCGGCCAGGATAATCGGAATTCGGGCCGTGCCGGTTCCGAGATCGAGAATATCGATCATCTCGGCTTCGCGATTCGGTTCGACCCCTAAAAACGCGATCAGGTCGTCGACAAAGAGCTCGTTGACCGCTGCGTGGTCCATGTCGTCGTAGTCCATCGCTTCCTGAGGCGTGTCCATGACTTCGGGTTCGAGAATTCGCTCGATCATCGGGAGGTACCTTTTAAGGTAGATGGGACAGGAGGATGCCTAGGAAAAATTCGATTGTAGGGGCTCGACTCTCTTCCCGAAGTTTTGCCTATTCGTTGTCGGCAAGGTCTTCGGAAACAATATCGGGGTTCGAGGCTTGCCAGGCACCGCAAACCAACAGGACGACGGCCATGCTGACGTAAGCCCACATCATGTAGATGGGCCCCTGCCCTGCTGCGGCGGCGGGCAGGTCGGTCAGTTCGTTCCAACCTAATACCAGCTTACCACTGGGATACGGTGAGTGAATTACCCCAAACAAGCTGCATGCTGCACACGCCAAGCTAAAGGTCGCGGCCAGGTACAAACGGCGATCGATGATGAAGGCCAGGATCGCTGCCCATAGCATGCTGGTGACAATGAAACCGCCGGCCAGCATTTGCAGGGTTTGCAATTTGATCGCTGTGCCGTTGGGGTGCGAATGCCCTTGCTCGTCAGGCGGCGTTTCCATGTTTCCCTGGGCGTACTGCCCCAGTTGGTCGACGCTGGCTTCTAAGGCCTGAGAGCCTGCGGTTAGCTTATCGAGCCGTGGAGTCAACTTCGCTAGGGCTTCTTCGTCGATGTGCCCGGCTTCGGCCAAGGCGGTAAGTTCCTGGCGATACTGGGTGAGTTCGTTTTCCACTTGAACGGTGGCTTGCTGCTTCATTTGAAAGAATAGCCCGGTGTATTGCCCTTGCAGGTCGCCGGTGTAGATCAACACCAACGCCGCGAGTGCCGGGATGCAGGCAATGGAAACCGCCGGGTAATGTCGCTTGGGCGTTGCTTTAAAGCTCTGTGCGGTGATCTCTAGCCCGATGAAGACAAGGATCGGGAAGACGGTTGGCTTGGGGATGGCCCAGTACAAAAAGCCAAAGTAACCTAGCACGCCAGCCCCGCCGACGAACAAGGCGGTCGCCAGTGTGTAAGCAGCCCGACCTCCCATCGCTTTGTAAGCGGGATGGCCGATGTAGGGCGTTGTTTGGATCACACCGCCGCAGAAGCCAGCCACGAGGGTGGCGAGTGCTTCGGCCCCGATGATGCGATTGGTGTTGTAGTCGTCGCCGGCCGCTGCCGCACTTTCAACGCAGTCGATCCCGCCAATGACCGTGGCCAAAGCAAACGGGATCACAATCGGCAAGTAAACCGCAGCCTCTTGGAAGGTCTTCCAGTTCATCCACTCGAAGCGGAAGACGGCCAGCCAATCGGTCGGCAGCAAGGCTTCGGTCGGATTGAAGTTCATTCCTTCTGGCGTGCCCCCTAAGACGCCCAGGCCTGACATCGCATAGTAAATGGTGCCCGAGACCAGCAACGCAGCGAGTGCCCCGGGGATTTTCGCCGGCAAGCCAATTCTCGCGACCAGCGTGACCAGAATAACCGACAGGGCCGTCATGCCAACGATCGGAAAATGAAGCGCTTCGACAAAGGGGAGGAAGCTAATCAGCACCAAGGCGATCGCCGCTAGCGAACCTAGCAAGCCAGCACGCGGGATGATTTTACGAATCCAGCTAGAACCGAAGGCGCAAGCAGTTTTGAAAAAACCGGACATGACAATGGACCAAATTCCAATGTGCCACGTACGGATAGCAGCTTCTCTTGTAATCTCTTCCGGGCTCAAGCCAGAGCCTTGTAATTGTTCGACTCCCAGGGCAAACGATGGCCCTAAAACGAAAAACACCATGCCAAAGGTACTCGGGGTGTCGAGACCTAAAGGCATAGCAGTTATATCGTTACGTCCAGTTCTTTTCGCCAGACGCAGCGCCATCCAAAAGAAAATCAGGTCGCCGACCAGTACCCCCAACGCCGTCCCGGGGACCATGTGTCCGATGGCAAACGATGTAGGAAAGTTAAAGACCGCTGCTAGCAAGCCAATGGTTAGCAGAAGATCGGCGATGTTATCTAACATCAAGCCAAAGAAGGCGTTAACGTCGCCTGCAACGGCCCATTTGTATTTGGTTTCATTCATTTTCTTGCTTTCGGCACGGGCGTTGCATAATGGGTAGAACGAGTTTAGGAGCCTGTCTTGGGGCTGTCAATTCTCGACCATCTCCCACGTTCGTCTCTGTCTCAGAGAACAAGCGTGCTAGAATACGGATCGCGGCGATGGTCGAAAGGTCTTGGTTCAAGCCTGGTAACGCAGGAATTTGAAAAAGATCGCTCCCAACAGGAAACGGATTTCGAACCATTGCTGGGATACTTCGTAGAAAATGACAACTGCCACACTTGAAATGACGTCGAGTTACTCGGATCCTTCGCTCGTTCAACCCAAGTCCGATGAGGACTTGCTGCTGGCGTATCGAGATTCCGGTAACCGAGAGTACTTCGCCAGGTTGGTTCAGCGTTACGAACGCGAGTTGTACAACTACTTGCGTCGTTACCTGGGCGATCCAGAAATGGCGGAAGATGTGTTTCAGGCCGCATTTTTACAAGTGCATCTGAAGTGCGATACTTTTGAAGAAGGACGTCGTTTCCGACCCTGGCTGTACACGATTGCCACGAATCAGGCGATCGATGCACAGCGCAAGACCAAACGCCACAAGATGGTCAGTTTGGATCGAGCCGGCACATCGGGCGAGAATCAGGAAACGGGTTCCCTGGTCGATTTGCTGGTGAGTAGCGAAGCAGGGCCGATGTCGCAGATGGACGACATGGAACGGCAACGCGTGATGCGCGACGCAGTTCAAGAACTCCCGGAATCGTTGAAAACCGCCATTGTGTTGGTTTATTACCAAGGTCTGAAGTACCGCGAAGCGGCAGACATCTTGGGGATTCCGGTCGGAACGGTCAAAAGCCGATTGCACACCGCCGTGCAGAAACTTACCGAAGCCTGGAATCAAGTTTATACCACTGATGACGATGACGCGTGAGCATTGGGTAGGCTTCCTTATGGGAGCCTTAGACGAAAACGAGCGAGACTTGGTCGAACAGCATATCGCGAACGACCCTCGTGCCGCAGATGAATTAGATCAACTACGTTGCCACCTCGATTTACTGGCCGATGGTCTCGACGAGGCTGCTCCTCCGGTAGGGCTTGCTTCGCGAACGTGTGCCGTCTTGGATAATCCGCATTTATTTGCCGAGGTTCTTGATACCGCGTCCCCAAAAGACAGTAATGCCCCCCAGCCCAAACAACGCGATGCGTTCGAGTCGATCGGTGGCGGGCGAACGGCTTTTACCTTTATGGATATGCTGGTAGCGGTCGGGGCTTGTGTGGCGGCCGTCGCTATTTTCTTCCCTGCGCTGGCCAGTTCCCGTTTGTTGGCCACCCGCATGCAATGCGAAAACAATCTGCACCAAGTCAGCTTGGCGCTGCAACAGTTTGCCACCAATAGCCCAGACCACCGTTACCCCGGAATTTCCGTAGAAGGTCCACTTTCGTTGGCCGGTAGCTACGCGCCGAAGTTGATGGACGCCGGGCTCATTCAGCATGCCGATACGCTTCAATGTGCTGTCAACAAAAACGACCTCAACACGCAGCCAATCCCCACCATTGCGCAGCTGGAAAACGCGCCACCGGAAGAGGTTGAGAAGCTGCAACAAAGCTTGAGCAGCGTTTACAACTACAACATGGGAGGCATGGTCAACGGCAACTTGCTAGCACCGGCCATGCGAGGACTAAGCAACCTGCCGGTCTCGTCAGATGTTGTCTTGTGGGAAGATGGCAAGATTGTTCCGCAAGGTCACGCCGATGGGCGGGCCAACATCTTGTTCGACGACGGGCATGTCGAGTACTTAGCCGTCGAGGATATCCCTACTTCCCTGCGACAATACTTCCTGAACGACAAAGGGGAAGTCGCCGCTGGCGTGAACGAAGACGATGCCGTCGTTGCCAATGGGATGGCTCACCCCATTCACTTATCTCATCAATAAGCCGAGCAGCGGGTAAGGTTGCTACGGCATCAAGTTGGGGCCTGGCTTGGGTGCTCAATCGAGACGTGACGATAGCACCGGTCTAGCTGTGACGTACGGACCAACTTTGTAAGAAAGACAACGGTGGCGGTTATTGTTGCCAGCAGTGCGTGCAGCCTGCGTAAGTTATTTAACCGGTAAAATAGGTTGTTTCAGCGTGCCGTGTTTCCTAGAAAGATCTCCCTGTTTCTTATTTCTTATCAAGAAATGGGGTCTGAAAACCTGTTTCTGGTTTGATCCCCACTAGCCTACCTGCTAGATTTCGAGGACGATTTACACAGCTCTCTTGGAACAGACTTTGTTGATTAGGCGAACCCTTCTTCGTGAACGATATTTCTTCAACTTCGATTTCTAATTCGTCTAACGCCCGTAAAGAAGCCATCCAACTCGGTTTTTACATCGGTGCTGGTGTAGGGCTCGCCGCTGGGTCGGCGGTTTCGATTTTGTTGGGCAGCAACCTGGTTTGGCAATCGGGCGGCCTATTGGCCGGTTCGGTGATCGGCGTTCTCGGAGGAGCCTCGTGGGGCTACTTGGCTCGTCGCATGAAGACGGTTCCTGCTCCTGCCTATCGCCCGGCTCCGTAACGGCAGCTTCGTTTGGCGATTCACCCTCGGCGGCTTGCTTAGCCGCTTTGGTTTTCTATAACGATGCCGGTTCGATTATTGACCGTGGCATAAGTGGCAGCGGCTGGCCAACGCAATGATCTGGGTTCCTTTTAAGGTCACCGTATTGCTTGCCGCAGGCTGAGATGCTTGGCCTGCGTGGTGACATTGGCTGCAGCACTGCTCGGCCGAGAACTTTTGGCTGAGGTGCTCGTCGGTTTGGACTGGAGTGCTTTCGGCGACGCTGGCTGCTGGTTTTTTTACATTGTCGACCGCCAGCAACGAGCAGTTCGCCAGCGAGAAACCTGCTTCTAGCAAGCCGGAATTCGGTGCTGGCACATCCGCGACTAACGTTCCACTGGGGGAAACTGGGGTTGGGTTCGGCTTGTGTTGACCGCCTAGCCAGTTACTGGTGAAAGCCAGCATGACCATAACGCAGAGGGCAAACGCGATCAGTGGGCCACGCAGTACTCGGATGGGATCGGTGCTTTTCTGTTCAGCTTGGTCAGTCACGCAGCAGTTGCAAGGGGCTTGAGCTTCAGCCAAAAAGACCGGCAGAGAAGTTTCTTCCGTAGAAACCTCTTGTTGCCCTTCGGCTAGCACCGCCGTCACTGGTCGCAATGCTTCCGCCAACTCGCGACAGCTATGACAGACCGTTAAGTGCCGTTGTACCGGGAAATCGGTGTCGTGTTGCCCGGTCGGGAAAGGGCCCCGAGTCAGCACGTCGAACACGTCGTCACAAGTTGGAAGATGATGAGACTGAATCATCAGGTGTGTTCCTCGGCCAATTCTTGGCAAGTGTTCTGAATCAGTTTAGCCATCTGTAGCAAGCCATTGCGAACGCGGGCCTTCGCTGCCGGCAGGCCAATTCCCTGCGCGTCGGCGATTTCCTGAAATTTCATTTCGCCAAAAAAGCGAAGCCGGATCGCTTCGGCCTGAATCGGACTGAGCTGGTCCAGTAGTTTTAAAACGCTCTCGCGACGCTCGCTATGAATCAAACGCGAAAGGGCCTCGCAGGGAACTTCGCTGTCGAGCAGTTGCGGCGACATGGGGGTCGACCCAGCGGTAAGCGTGGTGCTGGTAACCGGCTGGCGTTGGGCTTTCTCGCGGAGACGATGGCAAACGTTCAGCAAGATTCGCCAGAGCCACGTGCGGAAACTATACCGTGAGTCGTACGTGTGCAGCCAGCGGAAGCTATTTAAGAAGGCTTCCTGCACGGCGTCTTCGGCTAACTGGGCATCTCCCAGGTAGCTGAACGCCAAATTGTGCAAAGCCCGGCGATAACGTCGGACAATGGTGCCGTATTGATCCGCATCCCCCGCCAACATAGCCGCCAAGATCTCGCCATCGGTCGCTTGATCGGCAGGGGATTGGTGAGATGCGTAGTTATCAGAAGCCATGCCAAGGCGCCGGAGAGGCAATTTCAGGAAGGAGGGAAACGTCTTTTTATTATAGCGCGACAGGATAGAAAACGATACATTCTTCGTAAGTTAAGGCAGTCAATAGGTTTTCGTTTATACTGCACATGCCAAGATCAGCACACGCACGTTGTCAGCCAGGCCAAGACGACGGCAATTATCGGCTGGGTGCTCTCTCCTGCCGGGCGGAAACCCAGTGCGCTTGCAAGCCGGACGAAAAGGCATGAAGATAAGAAGGTCTTAAGCTCTTACCTCTCATCTCGCACAAGGCGATTGTCCCATGTTGCGTCTTGCTATTTGTATTGCTTTGTCCGTTTTGGTGATGGGCTGTGCCGAGCCGATCCAGCCGTTGAGCACGCCGGAAACGGCCGACAGCTCCCCTGCCCCGGCTGATGCGGCTTCGCCTAAGGGGGGCTCGTCTGGCGAAACCGCCACCGCACCGCCAAGTGAACCAGGACAACCGATGGCCGAAGAAACCGCGAGTCAGCCCCCGGTCGTAGAGCCAGCCCCAGAACCGAAGCCCAAGAAAGGTGTCATCCACCAAACGACCGATAAGGTGGTTGACGCCAAAGAGTGGCTCAAGAAGGAAGGAATCGAAGGGAAGAACGGCGATATTGAAGGAGTCGATCCCTTAAGCCGAGCCGCTTCGAGCTACTTTACCTTAGCGGCCCAGGCCAGCACGCTCGGCTTGCAATCGGCGATTAAAAATTACCGAGCGTTGAACGATCGTTACCCAACTTATGAAGAGTTCATGAAAATGATGCGGGAAAACCGGATCGAATTCGCTCAACTACGTTGGTACGAAATTTACGGCTACAACGAAGATACCGGTAAGATCATGGTGTTGGTTGATACGGTAGCCCAGCAAGAAGGTCCGTAAGCGGCGACCACCTCTGCGGGAGTTTTGTCCCGTAAAACTCACCTAAAAACGGGGGCCAGCGTCTTCGCCGCCTTGTTTTTCACGATTTCCGATGCTCACGTCACCGTGAGCATCGGGGTTCTCTTGGGGCCCCGATTTATTGCGCGAAGCCAACTTGAAACTTTCTTTCCCGCGCCCCACTTCTCTCAAAAGTGGAAAAAATCTCCCGCCCATTGCGCGTTTGTAACCTAGGCTTTCGATAGCAGTAGATCCGTTTCCACTGATGCGTTGCGATTAAGCCACGACTCGGTGAAGCGGAGCTAAGGCAACATAACCTAATCTCATTGGCTTATCTGCGGGGACATTTCCGCAACTTAGAAGAGGTATCGCCATGTGGCGACAGCGTCGTAAATCGCGCTCGGTATCTTCACCCCAATCCAACAATAGATGGGGCATGAGAACCGGCGCAACGATTGTCGAAACTGCGATCGTGATGCCGGTTTTCTTTATGTTCGTGTTCGCGATCATCGAGTTTGGCCATGCCATCATGATCAACAACGTCATTAAGAATGCCTGTCGCACGGCGGCTCGTTGGGGCTCGGCTACCGGTGCATCTACCGCCGAAGTGGTGCAATATGCTCGCGATCGGATGGGAGGCGCAGTCGATACCGGCTTGGTTAGCTTTCAGGTTAAAGACGCAAGTCAATTCGACACCGGGGGCGATCCACCCTCTTCGTTGGAAGACTTTGAGAATATGCCGGACATCGAACTCGAGAACGCCGAGCCAAGACAGCTATTTATGGTGCGAGCTTCGATCCGTTATGGGGACACCTCGTTGATTCCACAACCGTGGCTTAGCGATGTCCTGCTCAGTGGCGAAACCTTTACCCGACACGAATAGGCAACTCACGCGTTACCGCGTTTTTATAAAAGCACTTATAACCCAAACGTAATGCCATGTATTTCTTACGACGAGGACGCTCTCACGAGAAACGCTGCGGTACGGCAACGGTTGAATTTGCCGTGATCGCCCCGGTGTTTCTGATCCTGATTCTAGGAATGCTGGAAGCAAGCCGCTTGTTTGATACCTACGGGCAGTTTGCCCAGGTGGCCCGCGATGGTGGTCGCTTAGGCGCGATGGACCGCTCCGATTGGGTGGCTAACGGAATCAGTTCCAATAGCAAGATCATCTCCGACATGCGTAACAGCCTGATCGCAGCGGGATACGATCCTGACAAGCTGGAAATTTCGATAGAGCCTGCCGGAAAGCCAGGGGAATCTTTTGACTTGGACGATCCTAACAACGATCTCGACTTATTTCAGGTTCGCATCTCGGTTCCATTTTCCGAGGTGGCAGCGATGCCGGTTCCTAAAGACTTGGACTACGCATTGTCCACCACGGTAACGTTCCGCAACACCAAGTCGACCATCATCCAGTAAACCAGTCCTTTTCTCGTCCAACGTCCTTATTTTTTTCGTAATTCGGTAAGCCCGGGATTGCCACAAATTTCCCCGGGAGAGAGTGAGCAGTATCATGGTCGGCACGTCAACCAATATCGCAGGGCGTCGGCAAACTCGCCGTGGCGTGTTCATCGTTCTGGCAGCGATCATCATGATCGTATTGTTCGCGTTTCTATCGTTGGGCCTCGACACCGGCCTGATTGCATTGGAACAGACACGTCTGCAGAACGCCGTGGATTCTGCTGCTTTGGCGGCCTCGCAAGAGATTACGTCATCGGTGCATGCCGCTGCAGACGATGGGGCCGACCCGAACTCGATTGCTGTGGAGCAAGCCAAGGAAATGGCGGTTGATGTGGCCGATCGCAACGGCGTGTATGTGAATCCGGCCAAAGACATTGTCTTCGGCAAACGGACCTACAACGAAGGGACCGGAGAATGGGACATTACTTGGAATGCCGAACCTTACAACGTGGTGAAGGTGGTCGCTCGCCGCGATCAGCCTGACGTGCAGGCGCGCGATAGTAAGTTACCGCTGGCATTTGGATGGGCGGTTGGCAAGCCGACCATCGACCTACGGGCGGAAGCGATTGCCTTTGTCGAAGCCCGAGACATGGTGGTGGTGCTTGACTTCTCTGGCTCGATGAACGACGACAGCCGTTACAACGCGATCAATCGCTTGGGGCAAGGCCCGATTGAAGCGAACATGACCAACATCATCAACGCGATGAATCCCAACTTGGGTGATCTGACATTCGGGCAAGAATACCTGCGGATCGTGGGCAATCCACCTCGCAACGGAGGCGCGCCGCAAAATGTGGTTACCTTCAAAGACCGAGAGGTTTACGTCGAATCGAGCAAGAATATTTCGCGGGTGAAGCTGTATTTTGATAACGGACGCTCGCAGACATTTAACACTTCGGGAACGACGCGAACCTTTCGCGGCACGGGACGCAATAACAATCGAAAAATTGAAACTGTGTACGTCAAAGCTGGCAACGCCTCTGGCAATGGCGAAAAGTTTGAAGATACCAACCATGCCGTGAAGCGAGCGTTTGGTCTCGATGACATTCCCTATCCGTACAAGCGTGGCAGTTGGGACGAGTTCATCAATTACTGCCGCAACAATATCCCTTCGAATTCAGGCAATCGGCAGAAGTATGGCAAGCTGAACTTCTGCGACTATATCCTGAGCAACCGATATCATCATTACGAAACCGAAGACTTGTGGAAGGCACCTCATTATCCGTTTCACGCGGTGAAAGAAGGGTTAACGTTGTTCCTCGGATTTTTGGAAGACCTTGATTTCGGCGATGAAGTGGGGATTGTGTCTTACGACGAGAACTCGCGTGTGGAGCACACGTTGAGCGATGACGGAATTTACGCCAGCTTGAACGGCGATTGGATTTCAGACGATTACACGACGCTCAACACGATTCAGCGCCATAAGCAGTCTGGCCACTACGGTTCCTACACGGCAATGGGCTTTGGAGTGAACGAAGCGGACGAGCTGCTGAAAAACCACTCGCGTCACGGCGCGCGGCCAACCATCGTGCTGATGACCGACGGTAACGCGAACCGTTATCAAAGCGGCTGGTCTTTGCCGCACGATTGGAACTGGAACGAGTTGACCGATTACAACGGTGACGGCCAAGCCGACTACATTACCTACGATCGCTCGAAGCAGTACGCGATTTGGGAAGCCGTGGAAGCGCATAAACGAGGCGTGACTATTCACACCATGAGCGTGGGGGCGAGTGCCGACCGCGAGGTGATGACGGCGATTGCGAATGCCTGTGGTGGAATTCACATCGCCGTTCCTGGCGGTGCTACGATTGCCGAGTTGGAAGAACAGATGTTGTCTGCCTTCCGCCAAATTGCAGCGAAAGTGCCCCCACCGCAATTGGTCTACGATTTGAGCCAAACCAAAGAGTAAACCGTTTGTTTCCGATCGGACCTTGCTTGGATGAATAGGCGGGGCCGATCGGACTCAGAAGACACTATGACGTGTCCTGCAAGGTGGTTGTCGTGAAGGTGAAGCCTCGCGACAACCACCTTGTGTTATTTCTTGGCTCGCAGCCGGTTGAATTTGCCGAGTTGGCGAAATTATGGAGCAGGAGCCGCCGGCCGCGTTATGATTTCCGCGCCGTATCAGAGGGATCTGCCTGCGAGGTAAGCCCTGCCCTCTCGCGGCCTATTTCAAGAACTCTATTTCCAAGCAGAAAACCAACAGACTGCCACGGCGTGGCGCGTTATCATCAATGAAAATAGTTACTATTGACGTCGGCGCCAGCATTCCAACAGGGGCGACCAACGGAAGCCCCGGATTGGTGGCAAGTTGGCCCATAGTCATGTTGGATTACCGGCTCAGACATCAATAACTAATTTCTTTGTGGACAAAAACGCGAGAAGTACCTTCCATGCCCACCGACGATTCGACACCGATTCGCCATAGCGAGGCCTTTCCCGTTAAGCCGCCGGTTAGTTGGGTGATCATCCCGCACTGGCCAGAGGATAGCGATCACTGGATTCACCCTGACGATCGGCATAAAGCAGAAGGCCTGATCCCGAGCGATTTCATTTTCCGTCGCGAATTGACCGACGACGACTGGTACCTATTGAGTTACGGCGATGTTTGCCTCAAAACTCGCCCCGTGATGGTCGACGAAGTGCCGGAGCCTAAATTCAAGATGGGCGAGGTGGTCGAGTTAGCCCACCAGCTAGAAGTCGATAAGATGTCGGTCGGTAAGATCTATGCGATTCGCTACAGCGACTATTATCAGGAGCCGCAGTATTACCTCATTCGAGGCGATCTCAAGAGCCAGAACGCTTACCTGGCCAAAGACCTGAGGCGATATGAACCACCCAAGGAATTTCATGCGATGCACGAGTACGAGCCGTAACCAAGCAGCCGTACGCCAAGCTCGATCCGCGAGCGAGATACCGATTGTCGGGGGCGAAGGCAGGCGTGAAGAGAGCTTCAGTTCGGTGCGAAATGCCGAACTGATTGCCACGGCGTGATCGGCCCATGCTTGATAATGCCTGGGCCGATCTGTGTTTACTTGTAGGGGGTTAGCCTTCGCTGACGGTGACCTTTTCCATGACGTCGCCTTGCTCGATGGCGTCGACGATGTCTTGCCCTTCCAGCACTTTGCCGAAGACCGAGTGCTTGTTATCGAGCCAAGCGGTTTCGACGTGGGTGATGAAGAACTGCGAACCGTTGGTGTTCGGGCCAGCGTTGGCCATTGAGAGAACGCCAGGTCCGTCGTGCTTTAGGTCTGGGTGGAATTCGTCGGCGAATTTGTAGCCAGGACCGCCGGTGCCGGTACCGTTAGGGCAGCCAGTTTGGACCATGAAATCGGGAATCACGCGATGAAATTTCAGCCCATCGTAAAAGCCTTCGCTGGCCAACTTCTCGAAGTTGCCCACCGTCTTGGGGACTTTATCTTCGAAGAGTTCCAGCTTGATGGTCCCTTTGTTGGTTTCGATGGTGGCGATTTTCATGGATATTCCTTTTGCTTCTGTAGTGAGTGCGCTTAGCTGAGTGGCTCT
Organism: Bremerella cremea; assembly: GCF_003335505.1. Lineage (NCBI taxonomy): Bacteria > Pseudomonadati > Planctomycetota > Planctomycetia > Pirellulales > Pirellulaceae > Bremerella > Bremerella cremea. Next base: position 332,857 of record NZ_QPEX01000046.1, on the reverse strand, counting down.
CATTATAAGACCCTGGCCGCAGTTCGATAACCGGACGTCTGGTCAGGTGCTACCTTTGAGAGAAGCCATTGTTCGGTAGCGGAAGCGGCCCAAGCTCGTTGGACAGCCAGAAGGTTGGTTGTTTCGAGCCACTTTTAGGAAAGTAGGTAGCCAAGAAACGAACCACGCCGAGTCGGAAGAACTCGGCGTGGTTGCGATTTGGATTTTAGCCAGTGGAACGTTAGTCCCACCACCACTGACCAGGGGTCAGATTGTTGAGCGAGATGGTCTTTTGGGTTTCAACCAGTTCACCCTTTTCGTCGGTTTGGACGTTATCAGGGGTGAGAGCCAACTTGGCTTGGATATCGACACCACCACCGATTGGCGTTAGCAGACGACTACCCTTCCAGATAGCGTTGACCGCCGTTTCCACCGTTTCCGGAGCTGGTAGCGTTTCGACAGGGTAACCATCTTCATCGGCGAAGATACCCAGGTCGAAGCCGCTTTGTTGGTAGTAGTCTTGTTCCTGGATGTAAGCGGCACAGATCATCATGTCGATCAGGTCACGCAGCTGGCCGTAAACGGCTTCCCGTTCGGCGAGTTCAGGATACTTCTTGGTGAAGGTGCTGGTGAAAATGTAGCTAGAGCGATCTTGAGCGTCTGTCTTCTGACGACCACCTTGGGCAGTCACCACTTCGCTCTCGCCAACCAGCTTCACCCCTTCGCCCTGCAATTGCATCGCCAGGCCATCTTCCGAGACCTTCACGCAGTCGTAGTTCGGCACGAACCACCAACGTTGCATTGCGTTCGAGGCGATCGAGCCAGGGCGGGCTTTCTCAACGTAGCTAGGAATTTTGACCGGTGGTTGTTCGAGACCAATTCCGATCAGCTTCATGCGGTAGTCGGCTTCGACCATCACGCGAGCAAAGTGGGTGTTGGGCGAGATGCCTCGCACCGAGACCATTTGCATGCCGAGGGCATTTTTCATCGCGTTGACGATGGTGCTGGTGTCGCCAGGGCGGACACTGGTCGGAGGAATCGAGGCGATCACCTGATTCAGCTTTTCCAGGCCTTCTTTGGTCGGGTCGATGGAAACGCTAACGTGACCAGCACCTTTGGTGTAAGGGCCGTAGGCACGTAGGGCAACAATCAAGTCCTCGAGCTGCAGCGTAGCCTTACCGCTGTAAGTACCGACGTTGACGCCGTTGAGGTCTTTGACAAACCCTTCGGCCATGCCAGCGATGACGATGTCTTTGGTTTCGGGGTAGTAGAAGACATAGCGGATCTCGGTGAGGCCGGCCAGGTTCTTCATTTCTTCGGGCAGCCCGCCACCCTTGGCAGCAGCTTCCGCAGCGGCCTTTTCCAGGCGGTTGAGCGAGATCTTGCGAAGCTTGCTAGGGCGATTCAATTCCGGTGGCAATACCGAGGCCGCTTGTTGGACGCGTTGACGCATCAACTGACCGGTCGGATCGGTCGCCCGACGCATCTTTAATACGCCTTGCGGGTCAACGTAGACACCGGAAACCACATTATTGATGTTCGTCGTATTATTGGTGGTGTTCTGGGCAAAGGCGTTGCTTCCACACAGCAATACCATGGCGACCGAGAGCGCCGAGAACAGCTTCAAAAGTCGCAAATCCATAATAGATCCCTGGATGCAGTCGAGCTCGAAAAGGGGGAAGATTGGTGGACATTCGTCCTGGTAGGCCTTAACTCTGTTGTGATCGTCGTAATGATGACACAAGTAAGGCGTACTGGCCCTGGATTGGGCAAGGGTTAATAGTGATCTTAATTTGAGGGGATAGGAAAGGCAAGCAAATAGCGAAAAGAGGAGCGATTCGCTGGCTTACTCGGGCGAATGCTCCTCTGATAATCGAAATAATTGATGCAAGTGTATGCGTTTCAAGCGGTTAGCGTTGGCTACGCTGAGTTGCGTACCCCGCCATTCGCGGGGCGACGCAAGAGCAATTCGAAATTTCCTTCCCCCAGAAGTTCGTCCACGCGGTTCCTCATTTCGGGCGAAAGATCGACCCCTTTCTTGCTGCGGAGAGCAACTTGGCGGCCATCCCCCAGGACCAGCATCAGCCGCAACTCGCAGTTGCCAGGGTAACCACGTACGATTTCGACCAGGGTTCCCAGCGTGCTTTCGCCGTGCGCTTTTTCGTCGACACGCACCATCACACCCCGGGCGTAGCGGGTTTCCACCTCTTCAATTGGGATGAGCTCGTTGACAATCAAGTTGGCTTCGTCGTCGTTGCCACGGCGATCGAGACGCCCCGAGACAATGTAAACCCCTTCTGGACGCAGTATTTCGCCCATCTTCGCGAAATCTTCTGGCCACATAATGCAGCGAATGCCGCCGTCGACGTCTTCTAGGTCGAAGTTGGCGTACTTGGTGTGGGTGCTGCCAGGGCGGGCTTTGCGGGTGTGGGCCAGCTTGATCGAAGAGACCATGCCCCCCAAGGTGACTTCGGTCTTGTCTTTCACGCCAGCCAAGCTCGACGTGCGGTGCGAGCAGCACATCTCGAACTTGCGTGTGTATTCGGCCAGTGGGTGGCTCGACCAGTAGAAGCCCAAGCATTCCTTCTCGTAGGACAGCTTCTCTTTGTCGGGCCAAGCAGGAACATCAGGAAGGACAATCGTTTTGGCCACCTCGGCCGTGTCTTCCACGGCGGCAAACAGATTCTTTTGACCTGATTTGCGATCGGCCAAGGCCGAAGCACCTGACTGAATTGCCTTGTCGAGAGCCGCTGCGTACTGGGCCCGCGTCCCACCCATATTGTCGAAGGCGCCCGCTTTGATCAGCGTTTCGATGGCGGCTTTGCTGCACAGCGAATGGTCGACTCGTTCGCAGAAGTCATAGATGTCGGTGAAAGGGCCATCTTTCTCGCGCGCGGCAACAATCGCTTCGGCAGCACCACCCCCGCAGCCTTTGATGGCACTGAGGGCGAAAACGATTTTGCCATCTTTCACGGTGAACTCTTCGTCCGAGTGGTTCACATCGGGCGGAGCAACTTCGATGTTCATCCGCTCGGCGTCTTCCATGTGCTCGACCAGCGAGTCCTTCGTTTTGAAGTTTCGCCCCGAGATGTCACCGGAAAGCAGTGCAGCCATGAACTCGATCGGGTAGTGTGCTTTGAGGTAGGCCGTTTGATAGGCCACCAAGGCGTAAGCGGTCGAGTGGCTCTTGTTAAAACCGTAGCCGGCGAACTTAACGATCATGTCCCAGAAATCGGTCGCTTCCTGCTTGGTAAGCCCCTTTTCCTGGGCACCCTCCAAGAATTGCTCTCGGTTGGCCTGGATGATCGACTCTTTCTTTTTACTGATCGCCTTAATACAGGTGTACGCTTTGGCGAGCGGAATACCGCCTAAGCGGTTCAAAATCCGCATCACTTGTTCCTGGTAGACCATCACGCCGTTGGTCTCTTCCAGCACGTCTTTTAGCACCTGGTGTTTGTAGACAGCCTCTTTGCGGCCGTGCTTCACCTCGATGTAATCGTCGACCATCCCACCTTCCAGCGGACCAGGTCGATAAAGCGCGTTCGTGGCGATAATGTCGAGGAAGCTGTCCGGCTTCATGCGCTTCAGCAAGTCGCGAATACCGCCACTTTCCAGCTGAAACACACCCTTCGTTTCGCCACGGCGAAGCAGGTCGAAGCTGGCTTTGTCGTCCAGCGGCAGCCGCAAGATGTCGAGATCTTCGCCGCGAACCTTCTTAATCAGATCGATTGCGTTACGCAGGATCGTCAAGTTGCGCAGGCCCAGGAAGTCCATCTTCAAGAGACCAGCCGCTTCGACGTCGTTCATCGACCACTGGGTGATGATGTCTTCCTTGCCAGAGACACGGCAAAGGGGAACGTACTCGGTCAGCGGTTCGTCGGCGATCACCACCGCCGCAGCATGCGTACCGACGTTCCGCGCAAGCCCTTCGATCTTCATCGCTAGATCGAGCAGTTCTTTGATGTCAGGGTTCGCGTTGTAGGCGGCCTGCATCTCGGCACTTTGCTCGAGCGCTGCTTTCAGCTTGATGCCCAACTGGTCGGGCACCATGCCGGTCACTTCGTTGACCATGTCCAGCGGTAAGCCCATCGCGCGGCCAACGTCTTTAATCGCGGCCCGCGCGGCGAGGGTTCCGAACGTGCCGATCTGGGCCACGTTCGCTTCGCCGTACTTGTCCTTCACATATTTGATGACCATCCCCCGACGTTCTTTATCGAAGTCGATATCGATATCGGGGGCTTCCAAGCGGTTTTCGTCAAGGAATCGCTCGAACAGCAAGTCGTACTTGATCGGGCAGACGTGGCTCATATACAGCGCGTAACAGACAATCGCGCCCACACCACTACCACGAGCCGTGGCCGGAATGTTCTGCTTTCGGGCTTCGACCACAAAGTCCCACACGATCAGGAAGTAGTTGGGGAAGCCAAGCCGGCTGATCACGCCCAGTTCGCGGTCTAAGCGGGCCATGACAACTTCGCTCAGTTCGCCATTGGGAAGCAACATTTCGTCGTTCCCCTCGTAGCGTTCTTTCAGCCCTTGAATGCAAAGCTCGCGGAGGTATTCGTCGGCCGTTTTTTGATCGGGGACTTTGAACGACGGAAAGTGGCGTTTGCCAAGTTCCAAGTCGATGTCGACCGTGTTGGCGATCTCTTGGCTGCGCGAACAGGCGTCTTCCAGGCCAGGGAAGCTGGCGTACATATCGTCGGGGCTGCGCAGGTAGAACTGATCGTTCTCCATCTTCATACGCGAGGCATCGGTACGGAATTTACCGGTGTTCACGCACAGCAGAATGTCTTGGGCCTCGGCATCGCTTTGATCGACATAGTGCGTATCGCTGGTGGCAACCAGGGGAAGCCCCAGTCGTTTGGCGACATCCACCGCCCCTTCAAGCTGCATCTTCTGGATATCGAGACCGTTGTTCATGATCTCGACGAAGTAGCGATCGCCAAACAAGTTACTGAACCAGCCAGCCGTTTCGGTCGCTTCTTTGACTACCTCGGCGGTGTCGGTACCGCGCATGACGATCTTCGAGAATTCGCTCGAGACGCAGCCGCTGAGGCAGATGATTCCTTCGCTGAATTTCTCCAGCAGTTCTTTATCAATTCGCGGCTTGAAATAAAACCCTTCCAGGTACGCCGCCGAGGCCAGCTTGATCAGGTTCTTGAAGCCGATCTTGTTTTGGGCCAGCAGCGTCAGATGGTAATTCGAGCCCTTCATCCCGCCCGATTTTTCCAAACGGCTCGCTGGGGCGATGTAGGCTTCGTAGCCGATGATCGGGTTGATCTCGTTCGCTTTGCAAGTGTTGTAGAACTGCAACGCCCCGTGTAGGTTGCCGTGATCGGTTAGGGCCAAGGCGTTCATGCCGTGCTCTTTAGCACGCGTGACCAGCCGAGGGATGGGCCCTGCTCCGTCCAAAAGGCTGTAATGCGAATGGCAATGCAAATGGACGAACGACTGGCTCATTCAGGCTCCGCTCCCTGGACTAGGCCGCAGCAAAGTTAGACTGCCGCAGCAAGAAGAATCATCAACGCCACGATTCTATCACGTTGGCGAAGAATGAAAACCGAAAGACCTAAGTCACGCTCGCCACAAAAGATGAAACAACACGTCGGCTTCGCTGCGCGGACCTTTTGCCTTGGCTTTGATTGAGAAAGATGTTTTTCGGTCCGCGCAGTGGACCCTACGGATGGTGGGAATGCATGAGATAAGGTGGCAGCAGAAGAGGGCTTATTCAGGCTCGCCGATGCTTCGCAGCAGCACGGCCAAGCGGGCTTGTAGGTCGAGCAGGCTTTGCCACTCGCGCATTTCTAGCACGACGCTCTCGGTCCGTTCATTCACTTCTACGCTGACCAGCAGATGCCGCAAACGAATGTGGATGTAGTCCATGAGTTCAGCGAGCTGTGCGGCTTGGGCCGGGCTGAGGCGTTCCGGCAACTCGGGTGGTTGCAGCGAGTAAATGGCCGCTTGCAGGTCGTCTTGTTGGGCGTTCCAATTCAACTCGAACTCGAGCGACGACTCGGCATCGGGTGATTCACCAGGGCCAGAGGTGCGATCCTCTGCGGGAAGATCACCATTCTGGGCCTCTTGCTGCTTACGCAAGGCAGCTAGACGGACGGCAATTTGTTTTTCGGAACCGTAGATAATGACCGAGCGCCCGACTTGGATCATGTCTCCATGCCGCAAGATTCTTAGGTGAACATCTTCGCCATTAACGCGGGTGCCGTTGGTGCTTTCCAGATCGGTCAGCACAATCTTGCCGTGATCTTCCTGAATCTTCAGGTGAAAACGGCTGACGCGATCATCCTTCAGCTGCAGCGTATTGCCTTCTTCCCGCCCAATGGAAACCGGCGTCTCCAACTCTTCGTAAACCGCCCCCCGGTCGGCGCCGTCAATAATACGCAACGTGATGCTAGCCATAGACTTGAAGAGTTCTGCTCGGGAAGCGATGGGGTTCGCGGCAAATGGTTACCGCCTTTATTATGCCTCAGATGGGGGCATTTCGCGAGTAGTGTGCAGGTTGCACATCTTAGCAGCTACTAGCGAACCAGCAACGGACCATAAGTGTCTGCTGCCATAGTTGCGGTGAATCGCGAAAATGGTATCATCTGCAAATTACCGCACTTGCAAGCGGGAGTAGCTCAATGGATAGAGCATCGGTCTTCGGAACCGAGGGTTGGGGGTTCGAGTCCCTCCTCCCGTACTTTGCATTACAAAAAAGCCACATGATTTTCATGTGGCTTTTTTCATGGCTCTGCCGTTCGGATGTGGGGCCAGGCGTGGGTTCGTCTGTTTTCGCCATGTCGGCATCTTGCTGTTCGCTGGCGAGCTTTTTCTAGCGAGTAGCTGCTATGTTCTGTGGCCACGTTTATACCGGGGCAGGCAAGTCGCGTCGACAAAAAATCCAGGTCGCCAGGCCAAAGCCTGCCAGCCCGCCACCGCTGAGGATGCTGATGTAGGCCAGTCCGCCTAGCTTCCAGGTTTCTGGCGTGGGATGAAACCAAAAGCTCCATTCGGCCCCACGCTGATGAACGGCATAGCTGACCAAGACTTCCGGTTCGTATAGCGAAAAGATCGTCGTGTACTTCAGCCAGGCCATGTCTTCGATCGAAAGCGACATGACTCGCAAAAGTAGTTGGGCGATAAGAAAACCGGTGGCAATCGCGATTGTTCGCCAGCGATATTGATCCCAGGCCGACATCAGCGTGGTGAAGCCCCCAAAGAAAATCCCCAGGGCCATCAGGTCGAGTGCCGAGGCGAGCATGTCTTCTTTGTCGACAAAGTCCGACAGCGGCATGCGCTGCGGGGCGTTGGCATCGCGGGTGAAAGGAATCGCGACTTCGATTTTCACCAGCGGGATCTGCATTTTGATCGGCTGGTTTTCTCGTTTAACCGAGGTGGTCTCGATGCTGCAAGCCATGCCCGCCCAAGCACTAGCGGCAATCGCCAACGCTCCGGCAAACGTGATGATGTTCTTGCACAGCATGTATCGAAAGCGGCTGACCGGTTGCGAGAGCATCATCTCCATCGTTCCGCGCCCGAGGGGGCCGCTGACGGCATCGCTGCCGCGGGCAATGCCCCAAATGACGATCATGAAAACGACCATCGGTTCAGTGAAGGTGAACGCCACGCGGCCTGGGTAAGTGAGAGCTTGCTCGAAGTCGACCGGCGAGAAGTTTTCGAACTCTGGCCGTAAGATTTCTAAGATGCCCTGGAAGCGGCTCATGTCGATGCGCCCGACCAGCCAGACGCGAATCCAACAGAAAATGAACAGCACCAGCGAGCAGCCGAGCATCAGCCAGCGTGATTCTCGCCACACTTGTCGTAACATTGCCAAAGTCATGCGGCCTGCTCGCTTTCGGGGGCATGATAGCGGTCGTAAACTTCGCGCAGCCCTAAGCGTTGGGCTTTCATGTTGCTGAGTGGAAGCTGGGCAAGCCAGGCCATGACGTCGCGTAAATCTCCATCCGTTTCGAGGCTGAAAGAGCCTTCGGTTTGGCGAATGTTGGCGATACGATCGCGAAGATTATCTGGCACGCTAGGCAGCGGCTGCGCGAGTTGAAAGGTTACGGCATGCCGCCGGGCGAGGTCTTCCAGGTTTTGATCGTGAACCACGTGCCCTTGCCGCATGATAATGGCCCGATTGCAGATATCCTCGATTTCGGACAACACGTGCGAACAGATAACCACCGTGCGACCTGACTTGTGGGCTTCGCCGATCATGCGAATGACTTCGGCCCGGACGTTGGGATCGAGGCTAGTGGTGGGTTCGTCCATGATGAGCATTGGGGCATCGGTTGCCAGGGCAATGGAAAGCCCCAGCTTCTGCCGCATGCCGGTGCTCATGTAGCCAACGCGGCGAGTGATATCGAGATCTAACCGTTTGGCCGTGGCGTACGAACGTTCGCGATTGCCGCGCGGGTGGATGTCGGCAAAGAATTCGAGAACGTCCCGCCCTTTCATTTCACCGAACAGACGGACATCGCCAGGCAGGTACGAGACCAAGCTGTGGACGGCGACTTTCTCGTGCTGGCAGTCTTTGCCGCCAATGGTGGCTTGGCCGTGGGTGGGACGCAGAAAACCCATTAGCAAGCGAAACAGGGTCGATTTTCCAGCCCCGTTCGGCCCAAGAACGCCGCAACATTCTCCCTCGGCAACCTCGATGTTGGCATGATCGAGAGCCAGGAATTTGCCGTATTTCTTGGTTAAATCGTACGTTTTCAGCATGGGGCGGTTGGCTTTGTTACAGTTAGTACCGCTCGAAACCGCAAAAGGTTTCCCGCTATTAACGCGTCGATTTTGGCAGACCAGCAGACCCGCCGATAGAGGAGAATCGCCCGGCCCCCTTCCTTTGAGTGGAAACCGGGCCGTGGTTTGCTGCGCCCATTTAACGATTGAACAAGAAGGCCGGGCTGTTGATCAGTGCCCAAGCCAAGTCTTGCAGGCCTGCTAGGCGTCGATTGGAGTCGAGCATTTGGGCTTGCTTGAGGTTGGCTTCCAGTTCTTTCAGGGGAGCGTCTTCGGCAAGGTAGCTCGTGAGCAACTTTTGCTGTTCGGCAGCACTTCGCTGGTCGGCTGGCTTGCCGACGATTTCGCGAATGTCCGCAGGGACGTTGCTTTCCAGCCGCACTGGGCGTTCGCTGGCGGTCGCCGCCAAGCGGAAGCAGCCCAGCAGATGCTTGCTGTCCTGGTACTGCTGGTCCATGCGAACGACTAACTTAGCCCCAGCGGGAACGGTGATGTCTTCTTCCAATTCAAACAACGCCGTGTGCTTTTCGCCAAAGCGAGGGCTGACCGCCCAGCCGCTGCCAAGGTTGCCATCGACTGCGCCGCGTACGTCCCAGTTAGTTTGCGAGAAGGTCGCTTCGGCGCGGCCCAGCTTGACTGCTGGGCCCTGACTACCGTCCGCCAGACGCAGTTCGGCGGTCAGTTCGTGGAGTACGAAGTTGCCGTTGGCTGCGCGGCCTGGTCCCTTCGCCGGCAAGCTGTCGTCCGGCAACGCTTCCAGGCGAATTCCAGTCAGGGGTCCTTCCGGCAGGTCGAATACCACTTCGTACAGATCTTTGTCGAGCGGCCCTGAAACCAGAACCGATTGGTCGTCGCGCTGAGTAAAGTTGGCCCCAGCACGAGAACTGCCGGAAACTAGCTTCAGCGGCGTCCAACGAGCCACTCGGCTAAGTGCTTGTTCCCACTGCGGCATTTTGGCCAGCAAGGCTTCGCGCCGGCTGTTGTAAGCTTGTTCGGCGATGCCTAGATCTGGCGTTGGCTGATTTAGCAGATCAATGCCCAGCTTCGTTTCTTCTTCACTAGGGTGTCGGCCTAAGAAGCGGAGGAAGATTTCGTCGATTAACGCCGCATCGTCAGGCGTTTCTTGCGCGAGCTTGACTAACGCATTGTTGCTGTCGGAGATGGCGTTGTTGATCACCGGGCCGTTGACCAGCTTCATCACGGGGCCCAGCATCACGCCGGTGGCTCGTTCGCATTCGCACGAACTTTCCCGCGCCGGTCGACCGAAGTCGTCCAGAAACGGAATGTTAGCTTCAGAGCCCGGCAATTGAGCGGCGCGGAAACCAGAGGGAAGCTGGGGCAATTTGTAGCTGCTGCCGGTGACTTGGTGAATGGAATCGAAGAGGACTTCGGCTGGCAGGCGGCGAGGCACGGCGTGCGAGAAGTTGATACCGTCATCTTCGTTCCAGCGGTTGGTGGCGATCGACTGCTGATAAACACGCGACCGGCAGATCTCGCGCAGGATGTGCCGCGTGTCGAAGCCGCTATCTACGAAGCTCTGGGTCAGAGCGGCTAGTAGTTGAGGATTGGTTGGTGGGTTGCCAGCGCGGATGTCATCGATTGGCTCGATGATGCCCCGCCCCAGCAAATAGCCCCATAAACGATTGACGTAACTGGAGGCGAAGTATTGGTTGTTGGGATCCGTGATCCAGTCGGCCAGTTCTTCACGGCGCGAGTCTTGGGTTTCGGCCAGATCGGCCTGATAGGGGAACTGGGGCTCCGAGACCTTACCAGTCAAAAGGTGCTTCACTTCGCCGCTGCCGGTATCGTAAATCACTTCGACTAGCGGCGTGGCCCCTTCGACTGCCGAGCCCCCAATTTTTTGCCCAGCGAAGCGTTTGTCTTCCTTCCGTCCCACTTGGGCGAAGTAAGCAGACAGGTGGTAATATTGGTTCTGTGTCCAGCGTTCAAAAGGATGGTCGTGGCACTTGTTGCAATTGAAGCGAACCGCCAGGAAAAGCTGCGTGGTGTTCTCCATCGTGTCTTCGGGCGTGCGGAGAATCTTGTAGTAGGCACTGGCCGGGTGATCGAGAGTCGAGCCGGAAGCGGTCAAGATTTCGTGAACCATCTGATCGTACGGCATGTTTGAAGCGACGGCGTTCTTGACCCAGTTACGTAGCGCATGCACGCCAGGATCGCCCAGGTACTTTTGATTTACCTGAAGCAAGTCGCACCACTTGTTGGTCCAGTATTCTACGTAAGGGCCGCTGCCGATTAGCTCGTCGATCAACGCATTTCGCTTTTCTGGCGAGGGACGCGAATCGGTGAGGAAGCTGCGGACTTGATCGGCCGTAGGAGGAAGACCAGTCAGGTCTAGGTATAGCCGGCGGACGAATTGGTCGTCGGTGCAAAGACCAGACGATTGGACCTTCACGCGTTGCAGCTTTTGATCGACGAACTCGTCGATATAGTTGTACTGCGGCTGGTCGTCCCACTCGAAACCTGTGCGGTCCCCCATCACGGTAACCGTGGTGGCGTCGTAGGCCCCGTCGAAGCGAGCCAGCACCGGGGCTTCGCCACGACGCAGTAGCTGCAAAACGCCTTGCTCGTCCGCCGTCGCGACTTCAATATCGCCGCTGCTGATGAATGAATCAGCGGTCACGTCGAGTACCTTGCCATTGGTGAGCGTGGCATAAACGGCGAACTGCTGCGTCATGCCGGGCAGAGGGACGGTTGGGTTCTGGGGGTAGAGATCGATCTTGGCGACCTTCGGAGAATCGAGATCTAACTGCACGCCGCCAGCGATCCAGTTCTCGAGAATCTCGTAATGGCGTTCGCCAGGCTGGGTGAGCGAGCCTCCGACGTGGGGCACGACGCCGGTGGTTTTCAGCAGCATGAGGCTTTGTTCTGGCACCGCGCGGTTGAAACGGCGACCGGCGACGTCGTCGACCAACGCCCGATGGTCGTACAGCGGATCGTAACCACGTAGCGAAAGCTTGAAGCCGTTCTTGCCATCTTTCGCCCCGTGGCAAGTGCCGGCGTTGCAGCCCATTTTGCTCATCGCTGGGGTTACGTCGCGGATGAAGTCGGCTTGATAGTCGGCGTGCGAATCTTTTACCTCGAACGGAATTTTTATTTCTTGCCCGGCAACGCGAAAAACCAGTTCTCCCTGGGCATCGGCAACCGGCGAGACGAGCCCACCTGGTGTGATCGTGATCGCGGGGGATGGGGCGAGGCACTCGGCTGCCCGGGTCAAATCGACTTGTTCGCCGCTATCCAGGTGGGCGGTAAGCAAAACCTGGGCATAAGCGAACGGGCCTTCCAGGACCAGCTTCTCGGGAAAAACGGTGATCTTCTCGATTTTCTTGCCGGAAGGAATGGTGTTGGCGGCATCTTCGGCGAAGCCAGAAAGGGCGAAGCTAACCACCATCAGACCGGCCAGAACTACTTTCGGAAACATGGTCTTCAAAATCCTAGTCAGACGTGTGGTTAGTTCGTGGAGGCCGTGTGAGGCGAAACGGGGACGGCGGCAAATTGCCCGATCTTCTTGCCCGTTTCCAGATCGTGCAGGAAGATTTGGCCGTCGAAACCGACCGAGGCGATCTGCTTGTTGTCTGGCGAAAGGCTGAGCGAGTAAATCGCTTGAAAGGGGCCTTCGAGTTCTCGTAGCTTGGTGCCGCTTGCGACATCGAACACATGAACAAAGCCAGCCCCATCTAGGCTGCTGCAAGCGACTGCGATTTTGGCGTCGGTAGTCAGCGCGACATCGTAGATGCGGCCAGGCATCTCGGGAAAGTCTTTGATCTTGTTGAAGTCGTCACCGATCTTTCGGGCCTTTTCGCGGAACAAGCGATAAAGCTTGGGGATTCCATCGGCGCCGCCAATCAGCACTTGATCTTCACCCGGGTAGCGAGCCACCGCGTTGATGCCTCCCTTGAGCGCGCCAGGGGTGATGCTGGTGACGTTGTCGACAAAGCGTTGCGTCTTCACTTCGTACAGCTTCACGGCCATGTCGCGACCAACCGAGACCAAGTGCGAGCCATCTTTTGAGAAGACGGTATCCAGTGCCCAGTCATCATGGGCTCCGTTGAAGAAAACCTGTTTACCGGTCGCCGCTTCATAGCCACGAACCGAGTTATCGCTGCAGCCAATCGCGACCAGTTTGCCATCAGGAGACCAGCTCACGCCGTAGACACTGTCGTACGAAACGGGGATCGAGTAGGCCAACTGCTGATCTCCAACGTTCCACATTTGCAGTTCCCCCAGCCGACCAGGCGAACCGCCAGCGACGGCCAACTGCTTGCCATCGGGAGAAAACGCAGTCGATTCGATTCGCTGCGATAAACCGACTAAACGCCCTTGCATGCCGCTGCCGTCCGCTTTTTGCAGGATCACTTCGTGGAAGCCGCTGACCGCCAAGGTTTCGCCATCGGGCGAGAACGCCACGCTGGTCAGCACCGGTGGGCGAACATAGGTGGGAGGATGCTCGGCGTCGTAGGTTGCTTGGGCCGACTTGGGCGTGTCGTCTTGGGCTCCTTGCTCGATCCAGCGGGCGATTGTCTGACGATCGGTTTCAGAGAGTGGGGCTTTCCCTTGGGGCATTTCGGCTTGTCCGTCGACCGGAGTGATCAGTTCGATCAGATAGCTTTCAGTCGGCTTCCCAGGAACGATCGCCGCAGAGCCGGACTCGCCGCTGGCCAAAAGGTGGGCGTGATCGATCATGGAATAGTCGCCACCCCGTTTTGCCGGTTGGTGGCAGCCTTGGCAGTTGGCTTGCACAATTGGGCGGACATCGCGGTAGTAGCTGACTTGGGGCGACGCAGTAGCAACGGGCTCTTCGGCCAGGGCCATTGTCGGCGCGGCAATAAACAGCGCCAGCAAAACACGAGAAACCGCCATAGGGTTACCTGAGGAAGGAAAAGGAGTGCCAAGGGAAAAGGAAGGAGGTGTCCAGCTTCGATTCGCCGAGCCGTACGTAGGAGTGCCGCGAGGTGGGGAGAGCTAAGTACTGTTGAGTGTAATGAAACTTTCGCCCGATTTGCAAGTTTATTTGCGGAGAGTTGCCGCACCAAGACAAGCAGTTTTCAGTCGTCAACCGACGCGCTAAACTGGGAAACGAATAAAAAAGGGCGCGAAACAGTCAAAAGGAAGCTCGCATGGCAAAGGTAGTGGTAGTGGTTTCAGGCGGTATGGACTCGGCCACGCTGCTGTATCACATTTTGGACCAAGGGCACGAGGCACGGGCCATTTCGGTAGATTACGGCCAACGGCATGTCAAAGAGCTGGACTATGCGCGACAACTTTGCGAAGGGGTTGGCGTTGCGCACCAAGTGGCCGATCTTTCTGCGATCAACCCAATCTTCGGCAATAACAGCCTTTCTGGCCGCGAAATGGAGATTCCCGAGGGGCACTATGCGGAAGAGAGTATGAAACAAACGGTGGTGCCCAACCGCAATATGTTGCTGCTCTCGGTTGCCATCGCTGCGGCGGCGGCCAACAAGTTTCAGGCGGTCGCCTACGGAGCCCACAGCGGCGACCACGCGATTTATCCTGATTGCCGCCCTGAATTCGCCGAAGCGATGGACCAAGCCGCGCGGCTGTGCGATTGGAACCCAATCGAACTATGGCGTCCTTTTGTTCACCTTGATAAAGGGCAAATCGCCAAACGGGGCGTCGACCTAGGGGTTCCCTTCGAGAAGACCTGGACCTGCTATAAGGGGCTCGAATTGCACTGTGGCAAGTGCGGAGCCTGTGTCGAGCGGCGGGAAGCTTTCGCCTCTCAGGGGCTGCTCGATCCGACCGAATACGCCTAGTCTGGCTTGTCTTAAGTGTTTATGCCAGAAGTGTGTACGCCTTTCAGGGGGAGTGCTGTCTATTTCGAAGTAACAACAGCTAGCAAAGCTCGCTAACAGGAATTATTGGGCTCTTTTTTCAGAAAAGCGGTTCGTAACTTCAGGGGGATTTTAAATTGGGGGATTGGCGCTGGGTTTGCGGCGTATGAATATTGGGCTATTTTGCCTGTTTCACCTGTCCTGCTAATTCAGGAAAGTCCAGTAATAAACTGGGGTTTGATTGGCCGGGTTGTATCAGGTAAACGTCACTTCAATTGTTCTTCGGATGATCGATTTTGATTTGCATGCGAATCTATTGCGATTCTTCGGATTACTCCCACCTGGCCGAAAACAATGGCCTCGGAACCCGAAAAAAGCCGATCCCGACCACAGCGACGGGTATACGTCCGATCACGGCACACCCACACGGGCCCACCTTTCATGATCCAGCTTTCCACTAAACCGTTTCCTCTGCCGCGTCCAACGCGCCAATTGGAAATCGCCCAAAACGAGCTTCACCTTTGGCGAATTTCGCTGGAAGAAGGTCTCGATTCGGTCGATCAGCTTCAGAAGCAACTCTCAGAAGCAGAGCAGGTACGCGCTGGCAAGTTTTTTCGGGAAGCTCAAGCTCAGCAGTTTGTCGTCTACCACGCTGCCCTGCGTGACATCTTGGCCCGATATGTCGGTGTACGCCCGAGAGAAATCGCCTACGAAACCGGTCAGTTTGGCAAGCCAAACGTCGTTAGCGTGCAGGCGGATGGCTTACGGTTTAACCTGACGCACTCTGGCGAATTGGCGGTTGTGGCTGTTTCGCGGGGGGCTGAGGTCGGTGTCGATATCGAGCGAACACGTGTCGTTCGCAGCTTTGCTAGCATGCTCGAACGTTGCCTTTCGCAAGCCGAGCGAAAAGATGTTTGCGATCATCACGAAGATGACCGGCACCGCCATTTTCTGCGGTTTTGGACCCATAAAGAGGCCTATTTGAAGGCGATTGGCGTCGGTTTGCGAGCCCCGCTAGATCAGCTCACGCTCGATCTATTGGCTCCGGAAGGACGCAAAGTGGTGAATCATTTTCACCTGTTTCCAAAGCAGCCCGTCATTCGGCTGATGGAACTTGCCCCTTGCGAAGGGTTTGTTGGGGCGGTCGGGTCGACCCACACAGAGTCTCCAGAGATCAAAACGTTCGGTTGGGTCAGTGGTCGATTCGTCGGATAAGCGGTAAACTGAAGCGTTACCCTTAGCCACGAGGTTTGTAATGACTGCCGATCAATCCGGACCCTCCGGCGACGCCTCCAAAAGCGCCGAAGAAATCCAAGATTGGATTATCGATTATCTAGCCAAAGAGTTGGACGCCAAGCCCAGCTCGATCGATCCCAGCGCGACCTTCGATTCCTTTGCCCTCGATTCCGCCACTGCGATTGGCATGACCGGGGACTTAGAGAACTGGCTGGGAAAGCGGATCGATCCTACGATCGTGTACGATTATCCCACGATCGAGGAGTTTTCGAACTATCTAGCGGGTCAATAAAGCGTTGGACGCTTCGTACCAAGTAGCTGCCTGCAACTAACAACCTGCGACGGAAGTCTTTTCGATGCAGCCAAATCATGAGCCGATTGCCGTTATCGGAATCGGTTGCCGTTTGCCAGGGGCGGATAGCCCGGAAGCGTTTTGGAATCTTCTGGTCGAGGGGCGGGATGCCATTGGCGAAGTCCCGCCCGATCGCTGGGACGTCGATCGCTTATACGATCCCGAGCCCGCCACGCCCGGCAAGATGTATACCCGTCGGGGAGGCTTTCTCGGCAATGTGGCCGACTTTGATCCGACTTTGTTCGGGATCAGCGGGCGAGAAGCCGAGAAGATGGATCCCCAGCAGCGGCTGCTGTTGGAAGTGACCTGGGAGGCATTCGAGGACGCCGGCATTCCGGTCAAGTCGCTCGGCGACAGCGCCACCGGTGTCTACGTTGGGATCAGCAACAGCGACTACCAACGGCTACTCTTTCGCGGGCTCGATTCCTTAAGTGCGTACAGCGCCACGGGGACCAGTCTGTCGATTGCCGCCAATCGCCTGAGTTACCTGTTCAACTTCCGCGGACCAAGCATCGCCGTTGATACGGCTTGTAGTTCTTCGTTGGTCGCGGCCCACTTGGCCTGTCAGGGGCTGCAATCGGGCGAGACCGATTTGGCGGTGGCTGCCGGGGTGAATTTGATTCTTACCCCCGAAGGAACGATCACCTTCTGCCAGGCCCGCATGATGGCCCCCGATGGCCGCTGCAAGACATTCGATGCCAAAGCCGACGGCTACGTGCGTGGCGAAGGTTGTGGCGCCGTTATTTTGAAACGCTTGAGCGATGCCGAACGTGATGGCGATCGGATTTTGGCCGTCATTCAAGGGACCGCCGTCAATCAAGATGGTTTGACCAACGGGCTGACCGCGCCCAATGGCCCTTCGCAGCAAGAGGTACTGCGGGCCGCTTTAGCCAATGCCGGTTTGCCGCCGCAAGCGATTGAACTGATTGAAGCCCACGGGACCGGTACGTCGCTAGGCGATCCGATTGAAGTTCGCAGCTTGAAGACCGTGCTGGGAATGGATCGGGAAGAGGGCAAGCCACTGCGGCTGGGAAGTGTCAAAACCAACATTGGCCATCTCGAATCGGCCGCCGGCGTGGCTGGCTTGTTGAAGCTGGTCCTTGCGCTTGCCAAGGGGCAGATTCCGCCTCATTTGAATTTCGAAACGCTGAATCCCTACATCGACCTGCGCGGCGCCCAGGTCGAGATCATCACCGAGGCTAAGCCTTGGAATGCCGAGCCAGGCCAGCGAATCGCAGGGGTGAGCGCATTTGGTTTCGGCGGCACCAACTGTCACGTGATCGTGGGAGATTACGTTGCGAAGTCAGAAACGAACTCCGCGAAGCCGCAGCAAGATCGTCCGCGACATATCATCCCGCTGACAACGCAAACGGCCGACGGCTTGCCACTGCTGGCCGAACGTTACTTGGAAACGCTCGCAGAGGAAGCGGTCAGCCTGGCGGACTTCGCCCATAGCGTGGCGGTCGGACGGTCGACACTGGATGTGCGGACTACGGTAAACGCCGCGACCAAAGAAGACGCCATTGCCGCGCTGCACAAGTCGGCCAACAAAGGGACGGCTGGCCCCAATGGGGGCGAGGTCGTCCGCCGCCGCAACAAGGTGGTGTTTCTCTTCACCGGTCAGGGTTCGCAATATCCCGGCATGGGACGCGAGCTCTACCAGACACAGCCAATCTATCGCGCGGCAATCGATCGCTGCGCTGCGGAACTGGCCAAGTACGACGTGCCGCTGTTAGATGTGCTGTTTGCGGAAAGCGATAGCGAAGCGATCCATCAAACGGCCCTGTCGCAGCCAACATTGTTTGCCACCGAGTACGCCTTGGCCGAACTGTGGAAGTCGTGGGGCGTGACACCGAGCATGGCCATTGGGCACAGCGTGGGGGAATATGTCGCGGCGTGCTTTGCTGGGGTGTTCGCGTTGGAAGATGCGCTCCGCTTGATCGCCCTGCGGGGCAAGCTGATGCAAAGCCTGCCTGCTGGGGGCGCGATGTTGGCCGTGTCGGCTGGGGCCGATAAAGTCTCGGCACTAATGAACGGCAAGATGCCCAAAGTGAGCGTGGCAGCCGTCAACAGTCCGCAACAGACCGTACTCAGCGGAACCGCTGCGGCCATCGATGCGATGGCCGAGTTATGCCAAAGCGAAGGCATCCGGGCCACACGTTTGACCGTTTCGCACGCATTCCATTCCGAGTTGATGGAACCGATTCTGGACGAGTTTGAACAAGCCGTTTCGTCGATCGAGATGAAGCCTGCTTCGTTCCCAATTGCGGCGAACCTAACCGGCGAGCTTTCTAAAGATGCCTTCACCAAGCCCGATTACTGGCGGCAGCACCTCCGCGAGGCAGTCCGCTTTGCTGACGGAATCCAGGCCATCGCCGATAAAGGTGGGAACGTCTTTGTCGAGATCGGCCCGCAGCCGGTGTTGTCGAGCCTCGGGCGTGTGAGCGTGCCGGGGAAAGAAAATGTCTGGCTGCCCAGCCTGCGCAGTGGTCGCGACGATTGGCAGATGATGCTCAATTCGTTGGGCGAACTCTACGAGATTGGCATTCCGATTGACTGGCAAGCGTTCGATGCTCCGTACACGCGGAAACGCATCGATCTGCCGACTTACCCGTTTGTGCGTAGCCGCTTTTGGGCTCCCGACACCATGCCGGTCAGCTCTGGCGATGACTTTGGCGCCGGGGCCGGATTGATGCCAACGCGCACGTCGCATCCGCTGCTGGGGATGAAGATCCCGACGGCGACCGACGAAGTGTTATTTCAAACGAACCTGGCCCCTGGGTTTCCGGCTTACTTGAACGACCATCAGTTGTTCGGCCAGCCGGTCTTCCCGGCCACCGGCTACATTGAACTAGCCCTGGCCGCTGCCCAGGCCCACTTCGAGGGTGGCCTGTTTGCGGTTCATCAGCTGCAAGTGCAGCAGCCGCTCGTCTTCGAAAAACAGCACTCAAAAACGCTTCAGGTCGTGTTGCTGCCAGAAGATTTCGGCTACGCCTCGTTCCGGATTTTAAGCGCGGAGACGTCGGACGAAACGAATACGGTTTGGAAGCTGCACGCCGCCGGCAAAATCGTTCCCGCCGATGCCCGCCCTGAAAAAGCCGACTTGCAAGAAGCCTTCTTCCGCATGGAGAAGCAGGTCGATGTGGCCGAGTTTTATCAAGCCGCCAAGCAAAGCGGGCTGCAGTATGGGCACGCGTTTCAAGGGATCAAGCAACTCGGTAACGGCGAGGACGAATCGCTGGCTGAAGTCGCCTTGCCGAGCGAGCTGCAAGGCGATGCCCGAAATTACACGCTCCACCCTGCCCTGCTCGACGCTTGCTTCCAAACGGTTGGCAGCTTGCTGGCGGAAGACTTGACGCCTGGGACAACGTTTATTCCCATTGGCGTTGAAAGCGTGACCTGTTTCGAGCAGCACTCGCCGCAGCGTGTTGCATGTTCAGCCAGGATTGTCACGCGTAAGCCAGGGCGAATGCCACAGGTCGAAGCTGACCTTTTGCTGGCCAACGAAGAGGGAGAAGTGCTGGCCGAAGTACGCGGGCTACGTTTGGCTCGCTTGGCCAAGATCGATCTGCAAAAGCGACTCGTCGCCGATGTCGATCGCTGGTACCACGAAGTGAAGTGGCTCGAAACGCCCCGCATTGGCAAACCGCTGACGGTCGACGACAAGGAAGAGTCCGTCTGGCTAGTCTTCGGCGATAACCAACCGATGACGACTTACCTGTGCGAGCAGCTGCGACAACGCAAGCAGCACGTGATGTTGGTGACGCCAGGTTCGGAACTGGAATTCGGGGCGGAAGATGCCAGCCTCGACCCGGGTGATCCGTCGCAGTTTGCCGATTTACTGGCAGGGCTTCAGCTAACCGACACGCGGAAGCTGCGCGGTGTGGTTTATCTTTGGGCCGAGCAAGATGGCGAAGGTGCCGCCAACGAGTCGGTTGTCGATCAGGCGTTCGGCTGCCAAGGGCTGTTGCACCTCGCCCAGGCTGTGGGGGCCTTGGAAGATCAAACGCCTCGCCTGCATGTGGTAACGCTCCATGGTCAGCCGGTTGTGGCTGGCGAAGCGATTGGCCACCCGCTGGAAGCAGCGACCTGGGGCTTGGCTGGCGTGATCGCCAACGAGATGCCCAAGCTGGCCTGCACGCGAATCGATGTCGATGCCAACGACCGGGAAGCGGCCGGACGCGTCTTCGGCGAAATCTGGGTGCCCGATTCCGAAACCGAGATCGCCTTGCGAGGCGAGAAGCGTTATTCGGCTCGCTTGGTTCCGTTGCGTTTAGCAGCCGATGGCGAACTGGTGGTGCCAGAGCAGCCGTACCAGTTGGGGCTGAAGAAGTTCGGCATGCTGACCAACTTAGAGCTCGCCCCGAAGCGACGCACCGAGCCAGGTCCGACCGAAGTAGAGATCGCCGTCAAAGCGTCCGGCTTGAACTTCCGCGACGTGTTGCGGGCCCTGGGGATGCTGCAGGAATACGAGAAAGAAATCGGCATCCTCAGCGAAGCGGACGTGACCTTTGGCTTCGAGTGTAGCGGTATCGTGACCGCCGTGGGGCCGAACGTGAAGAACGTTCAGCCGGGGGACAAAGTGATCGCCCTGTCGACGGCCAGCATGACCAGCCATTTGTTGGTCGATCAGAATTACGTCGCCAAGAAGCCGAGCAATCAAACGTTCGACGAGGCCGCGACCATTCCGCTGGCTTTCCTAACGGCCCATTACGGTTTGGTTCGTTTGGCGAAGCTGAAGAAGGGAGAGCGAGTTCTCATTCATGCAGCCGCCGGCGGTGTTGGCCAGGCCGCCGTCGCGATTGCCAAAGCGATCGGTGCCGAGATTTACGCGACCGCCAGCCAAGGGAAGTGGGACTTCCTACGCGAGTTGGGGATCGAGCATATCTACGATTCGCGCACCACCAACTTCAGCCAGCAAGTTCTGGAAGATACTGACGGCGCCGGTGTTGATGTTGTTCTGAACAGCTTGAACCAAGAGTTCATTCCCAAGAGTGTGGAATGCTTGGCCCAGAAGGGACGTTTTGTCGAGATCGGCAAGATCGGGATTTGGACGGCAGAGCAGTTTGCCGCCGTGCGTCCGAAAGCCACCTACTTCCCCTTCGACCTGGGTGACGAAGAACGCCAATCGCCAGGTCTGATTGCTGCGATGCTGGGTGAACTGTTGCCGCAGTTTGAATCGCAGAAGCTAACCCCGTTGCCGTTGCAGGCGTACCGCATTGAAGACGCCGTCGAAGCGTTTCGCTTCATGCAGCAAGCCAAGCACCTGGGGAAGGTGATCTTGCAGATGACGCCACCAAGGGGTGAACGGCCTTTGGTGCGTGGCGATGCCAGCTACTTGATTAGCGGCGGCACTGGGGCCATCGGGCTAGAGGTTTGCCAATGGTTGATCGAGCAAGGGGCGAAGAGCGTTGTCCTGACCAGCCGCAGTGGAAAAGCCAGCGAAGAAGCTGCCGAGCGAATTGCCGCTTGGGAAGCAGACGGGGCGCAGGTGACCATCTCGACCATGGACGCCGCCAATGCCGCTCAGGTTGCTGCCGTGCTCGAATTTATTAAGACCGAGTTGCCTCCTTTGGCGGGCGTGTTTCATGCCGCCGGTGTACTCGACGACGCCACATTGCCGCAGCAAACGTGGGAGCGTTTCGCTAAGGTGATGCCGGCGAAGGTGGACGGTTCGTGGTATTTGCATCAGCAAACACGCGACTTGCCGTTGGATTACTTCGTTTGCTTCTCGTCGATTGCGGCGGTGATTGGTTCGCCTGGTCAGGCCAACTATGCCGCGGCCAACGCGTTTATGGATGCCCTCTGTGCTGCCCGGCGAGCCGAAGGTTTGCCAGGGCTGAGCGTCAACTGGGGACCATGGAGCGGCGGAGGCATGGCCGCCGGGGCCGATGCCCGTCGGTTTGCCGGTATCGGTCTAGGGATGATCGGACCGCAGCAAGGCTTGCTGGCCTTGGAAGAACTGCTGCCGAGCCGACATGCCAACGTGGGCGTCTTTCCGGTCGATTGGACGAAATTTCTCAAGCAGTTCGGTCGCAACAAGCATCCCCGTTTGCTTGACGAACTAGCCAAGTTACATCGTCAAGAACGCAAAGCGGTGAGCAGTGGCGGCGGTTCGCTGCGAGATCGTTTGCAGCAAGCCGACGAAGACGCCCGTGCCGCGTTGATTGCTGACTATGTCGCGGACGAAGCGGCCAAGACGCTGGGAATTTCCGCGACGCAGATCGACCGAGCCAAACCACTCGCCGAGATGGGGCTCGACTCGTTGATGGGGATCGAGCTGAAGAACGGCATCGAAGCGGAACTGGAGATTGACATCCCGCTCGAAGAGTTCTCGCAAGATACCACCGTAACTACCCTGGCTACGGCGGTTGCTGGGTTGATTGGTGTGGAAGGGGACTTCACGGCCAGCAGTGGGCAAGCCGCCGCACCGGTCGCCAAAGAGAAGCCAGCGCGGGCGCTCGACGAGATCCCTGTCGCCGATTACCAGACCGATCAATTTCCCGAAGTGATCGAGCTGCAAGAACGCCTGGCTCGCTTCGCCCGGATGGGAATGGAGAGCCCCTATTTCGACGTCCATGAAGGAACGACTCGCGACACGGCAATCATCGATGGCCGCGAGTTCATTTGCTTTAGCAGCTACAATTATTTGGGGAGCAGTGGCGATCCGGAAGTGAACGCCGCTGCCGAGGCCGCTATCGAAAAGTTCGGCACCAGCGTTTCGGCCAGCCGGGTTGTCTCGGGCGAGAAGACCATTCACGGCGAGTTAGAACGTGCCATCGCCGAGTTCCTGGGGACGGAAGCTTCGGTTTGTTTTGTTGGTGGGCACTCGACCAACGAAACAACGATCGGGCATTTGATGAATCCAGGCGATTTGATTTTGCACGACGAGCTCGCCCATAACAGTCTCGTGCAGGGCTGTATCTTATCAGGTGCCCAGCGGCGGGCCTTCCCGCATAACGATACGGCGGCCTGTGAACGGATGCTGGCCGAAATGCGGGGTAAGTATCGCCGGGCAGTGATCGTTGTCGAAGGCGTTTACAGCATGGACGGCGACTACTGCGATTTGCCCAAGCTGGTCGAGATTAAAGAGAAGTACAAAGCGATGCTCTTTGTCGACGAGGCCCACTCGATCGGCACGATGGGCAAGACGGGGCGCGGTATCTGCGAATACTACGGCATTCCTGGCTCGCGAATTGACTTTCTGATGGCGACCCTGAGCAAGTCGTTTGGTAGCTGTGGTGGTTACATCGCCGGCAAGAAGACGATGATCGAGTACCTCAAGTACACGGCGCCTGGGTTTGTATTTAGTGTCGGCATGCCGCCATCGAATGCGGCGGCGGCCTTGGCGGCACTGCGGCGAATTGAAAAGCATCCGGAAGTAGTTTCCAAGTGCATTAGCAACTCGCGGCTGTTTTTAAAGCTGGCCAAGGAAAAGGGGCTCGATACTGGGCACAGTGACGACACCCCGGTGGTACCGGTGATTACGGGCAATTCGATCCTGGCGCTAAAGCTCTCGCGCAGCTTGTATGCCCGGGGAATCAACGTCCAGCCAATCATGTACCCAGCGGTCGAAGAAAAGGCCGCTCGGCTCCGGTTCTTTATCACTAGCTGCCACAGCGAAGAGCAAATCCGACACGCGGTTGAAGCGACTGCGGAAGCGTTGGAGGAATTAAAGGCCGAAGCAGATAGCCAATAACCTACAACCCTGGGGGCATATTCCGTAGCGATTTGCCCCCAGTGGAGTCCGGGGTGTAAGCGGCTGGCTTACTGCAGCACCGGCAGCTTGGTTTGCTTCTCTTCTGGCTGCTGAGGCGAGTGCGGATCGTCGAAGCGATCTTCCGATTCCAACTGTGGCAGTGGCCGATTCGATTTCGGCGGGCCGAAGAGGGTGAGCTTGGCGGTCTTCCACAAGCCACCCAAAGACGAGAAGGTCTCGTTGACCGCACTCGGCTCGTACCCGCTATGGACCATGCAGTTGGCACATTTGGGGTTGCCGCTTTGGGTGCCGTAGTTGGCCCATTCGACTTCTTTGAGCAGCTGATCAAACGTTTGCGTGTGCCCCTCGTCGACCAGGTAGCATGGCTTTTGCCAGCCGAAAATGTTGTAGGTGGGATTGCCCCACGGTGTGCATTCGAGGTCGTGATTCCCTTTGAGGAACTCGACAAACAGGGGACTTTGATTGAACTGCCAAGCCTTCTTCGGGGCCGAAAGGATTGAGCGGAACAAACGGTAGGTTTGATTGCGCTGCAGGAAGTGATCTTGGTCGGGGGCTTTCTCGTAGCTGTAGCCAGGGGAAAGCATCATCCCTTCGACCCCCAGGGCCATCATCTCGTCGAAGAAGCCGCGAATCCGTTCAGGCTGAGCGCCTTCAAATAACGTGGTATTGGTGGTGACGCGGAAGCCTTGCTTTAGGGCGGCTTTGATCGCGCTCACAGCGATGTCGTACGTTCCTTCGCGGCAGACGGCGTGGTCGTGCTCTTCGCGCGGACCGTCCATGTGAACCGAGAAGGTCAGGTACTTGCTCGGTTGAAATTGCGAGAGGGACTTCTCCAACTTCAGCGCGTTCGTGCAAAGGTAGATGTACTTCTTCCGCTTGACCAGGCCTGCGACAATCTCAGGCATCTGCGGATGCAATAGCGGCTCGCCGCCAGGGATCGAGACAATGGGGGCTCCACACTGTTCGACCGCGTCGAAGCACTGCTCGGGCGTGAGCTGCTTGCGGAGAATTTCGACCGGGAACTGAATCTTGCCGCAGCCAGCGCAAGCCAAGTTGCAGCGGAACAAGGGTTCCAGCATCAAGACCAACGGGTACCGTTTGCGGCCTAGGAGCTTCTGTTTGAGGACGTACGATGCGACGGTCCACATTTGCGAAATCGGGACACTCATCGAGACGCCTCAGTTCCTGAATTGGTCTTCTTTGCCCACGTGGCCAACGCCAGCAGTGGGAAATAGATGCGGTAATAGTGATAGCGAAGGTAAAACACGCGTGGGAAGCCAGTGCCGGTGTACGGTTCTTCGTCCCAGGTGCCATCTGCTTTTTGGGTTCGCAGCAGGTACTGAACACCCTTGCGAACGGCCTCGCTGTTTTCTTCTCCAGCGGCCATCAAGCCGAGCAAAGCCCAAGCGGTTTGCGATGGAGTGGGCGTGCCGATGCCCTTTAGGTTGGGGTTTTCATAGCTGTCGCATGTCTCGCCCCAAGCGCCTGATTGTTGCTGACAACCTTTAAGCCAAGCGGCACCGCGCTGAATCATTTCGTCGTCGGTCGGAATGCCGACGGCAACCAAACCGACTAAGCATTGCCAAGTGCCGTACACGTAATTGACGCCCCAGCGACCATACCAAGAGCCGTCGTAATGTTGGTTCTCGCGAATGTACGTGATCGCTTTACGGACGACGTCACCCAGCTTGCCGCGGCTATGTTGGCTGACGCCTAACAGGCCGAACGATTCGATCACGCGGGCGGAAAGATCGGGCCAGCTAGGATCGATCATCGCGTTGTGATCGGCGAAGGGAACCTTGCATAAGAACTCGGCATCGTTGTTCTTATCGAACGCGCCCCAGCCACCGTCATGGTTCTGCATGTCGGCGCTCCAAGCGAGAGCCCGCTTGGTGGCGCCAGAAACCTTGTCTAGCAGCATGGTCCGATCGATTGCATCGGCAACGGTAACGCCGCTTGAGGTGGTAAGAACGGTCGTGTTCTCCCACGATTGCCCCGGATGGACTTCCAAGGTGATGCCCATCTCGGCCAGTTGCTCTTGCATCGCCATCAGGGCCATCGCGGTGTCGTCGAGATCGGGATAGAACTCGTTATTGAACTCGAAGTACCAGCCGCCCGGCTCGCTGCGGACGTTGTTGGTCCAGTCTCCCTTGTCCCGAACTTCTTTCGCCAGTAACCAATCGAGTGACTTGCGAACTCGTGGTACGTCGGCCCCTAAGCGACCAGCAGCCAAAGCACGCAGTGTGATGGTGGTATCCCAAACGGGGCTTTTACACGGCTGAATACGGATGGTGCCGTCTTCTTCGTCGTGAATCATCAGCTTGTCGAGTTCGTTCCAGCAAGACTGGACGGCCTCGTGCTGGTCGTCGTAGCCGAGTGCTCGAAAGGCGACGATGCTCCACAGAATCGGCGGGAAGATGGCGCCCAGGCCGTCGCTTTTGGGCAGGCGGTCGAGGATCCACTGCTCGCACGCTTTGAGTGCTCGTTTGCGAAGCGGACGCAGACGCCACTTTTCCAGGCGTTTAAGCGTGGCATCTGCCGTGCGAAAGAAACGATCCCAAGTGAACAGGCCACTGGCTTTTTCCTGCCCAGGGCAGCGCAGTTCTGGCCAATGTTCCGGCGGTTTGATGAACAGTTCGCGAATCGAGCATTCTTCCGAGCGATCGACCACCGGACGCAAAGCCCAGCAGATCGACAGCGGAATGAAAATCGTGCGCGACCAACTGCTCATGCGGTAGATGTTCAGCGGGAACCAGTTTGGCAGCAGGATCATTTCCGGAGGAATTGCCGGGCAAATCTCCATCGGAATTTGGCCGAGCAATGCCAGGTACAACCGCGTGAAGCTGTTGACGGTGTCGGCTCCACCAGCTTCTAAAATGGCATCGCGAGCTTTGACCATGTAGTCTGCCGAGGGAGAGTGCCCGGTCAGCTTCAACGCAAAGTAAGCTTTGACGCTCGAACTGACGTCGATCTTGCCTTCAGGGTACTGAGCCCAACTGCCGTCGGCTCGCTGTTGGCTAAGCAGTTTTTTGGCAAGCTTTTGCGCGATTTCGGTATCTTCGCGACGTGCCCAAGCGAGAAGCAGCAGGTACTCGCTCTGCAAGATCGAATCCCCTTCCAGCTCTGCGCACCAGTAGCCCTCGGGGTGCTGATTGGCCAGCAGCCAGTCCGAAGTGCGCTGGATCGCGGTAGAAAGCGAAGGGACATTGACCCCCGCGTCCGATGCCGAATTCCGGTCGCGGGCTAGTGAGGAGGATCCATCCATCATGGCAAATACATAGCGATCGAGGGGCGATTCTTTTCTTCCAAACTGTCAGCCTATGACAGATTCGCAAGCTGAACAAGTCAGACTTACGGGCTGTCTGCAGCGTGAACGCGATAAATGACGGCTAGGGGGCTGGGGGCGCCAGTGGGCAACTGTTCCCATTTGGTCTCTAAAATGCCCTGACTCTCCATTTCCTCAAACAGCTCGGGAGTTACCGACTGGGGAAAACCGTAATTCCCAGGGCTGCGGAAGCGGGCAATCTCGCCCCAATGGACGTAAATCCAGCTAATATCACGGTCGGCCAGCCACGTCTGACGCTGCTGAGCGGTCATGTCCAGCAGCGGCTCGGTGGGGGCTGCGTCGAAGCAGGTGTGATAGATCACCGGTGGCTGCAAATAGAACAACGCTGCATCGCCGGTCGCCAGAACGGTCTCGTCGGCAGTGACGTTTTCGTTGAGAAACTGAAGGGGATCTGAAGTATTGGAAGTGCGAAGGCTTTCTAGTGAAACGAAGATGCGCGGATCGAGCTTGATCGAGAGGGGCATGTTCACCAAGACGAACGCCGTCACCAGTCCCCAGCCTAGCCAGACTCGCAGCGTGCAGCGGCCCAGTGGGCTTTCGGCGATTCGCTGTGCTGCCAGACCAGCTAAGAGGCAGCCCAGCGGGATCGTCGGGGTTAGAAAACGATCGAGCCGGTGCGATAGGCCCCACCAAACCAGCCAGCCAATGGCCAGCAGAACGGCTAACGGCAGCGAGAGCTTGCGCGGAGCGAGCCAGAACGCGGCGATGGCCAGAGGAACCATGGTTAGCCCCAACCAAGGATCTGCCCCTAAAAAGGTTGTGATACCGGCAAAAAGTTGCGGACCCGAATAGCGGCTGCCTTGGGCGTTGGCGGGAACCTGATGGGCTTGATTCCACTGCGTAATTTGGGCTTCGGTGCGGATGTCCGCAGGAAAAACTTGGCCAGCCAACGGGTAGACCGGGTTGCCGGTTGCGATCGCGTTTTTCACCAGCCAAGGGGAAACAACCACGGTCACGGCGGCCACGTACAAGCCAAGTGTTTTCCAATTGGTTTTTACGGCGAAAATCCAGAGCCCGAAGATCGGCAGCACGGCCATGAGCAGAGCCGGATACTTCACTGAGAAAGCCATGCCGGCCATAAGGCCAGAGAGGATGCCCAGGCCGTAAAGTGGCAACGGAGTGTCGTCTTCGGTGGGTTTATGCCCCAGAACAAGCAGCACCGGATACAGTGCGGCCAACGTGTAAAAAGCCCATACACCGTCGACCAGGCCGGTGCCACTTTGATAGATGAGTGTAGGGACGCTAATCGCACAGATGGCTGCTGCCCGGGCTGCCCATACGCCTGCCAGTCGCTTGCCGGCCCCGTATAGCAGCCCAGCGGTTAGCAAGGTGAACAGCCCCATTACCAGCTTGCCGGTCAACGCCCCGTAGTACCAGTCCAAGGGCCACGGCTGGAAGATCATCGGCAGCAAAGCCCACATCTCGGCCCCCATCGGCATGCCAGAGTAAACGTTCTCAGGCAGAACGGTAATCTGGCCGGCTTGATACCACTGTTTGGGGACTTGCAGATGATATTCTAAGACATCGTATTCATATGGTGGCAGCAGCGAAACGCCGACGATAAACAGCACCAGCGGAGCCGCAGCCAAGAGCCAGCCCCGCGTTTCCATGCTGTGTGGCTGGGGCTCAGGCGGCTGAGGTTCGGCTTTTAATTGGGCGAAAAGTTGCTTTTTCCAAGCGATTCCCAGAGTAAAAAACGAAATCGCAAACGCCACAAAAAAGACCAGCGGATGGTGCAAGAGTCCGAACTGGCCGAGCACGCATGTTCCCCAGCTCAGCAGCATTAAGCCGCTGGCCAGTCGTAGGACGATACCATCGACCAGGCCAAAGCACCGCAGCAGCTTGAGGCGGAACAGCAGGAACTCGCCCAGCGCGTAGCTGCACAGCAGCATTACGCTGGCCATCAGCACAATGCCCATCCGGTCGAAAAGCCCCAGGGGAGCCTCGCCGCCGCCGAACCAGTTGCTGAGGGCCTCTGGCAGCAAAAGGAGGCCATCTTTTAATAGTTGGCCACGTGTCGGGTTGTAAGGGGGCAGATCGGGGCTGACGGCTTGCCATGGCATGGCTGCCGAAAAATACCAGGACGCGTAAACGAGCATCCCAACCAGCAGCAGCCAGACATATAGAGGCGCGTCGAGCAGTGAAGAGGACTCGGAAGTGGGAGCGGAAGTGCGTTTCTGGCGAGACACGGGAAAGACGGCTACTTTTTCGAGGATTCGTCGGGCTGACTCGCCCTGCTGGGCGGACTATGCTAGTGTTTCTGAATCACTATTTGCCTACGACAAGCACAGCCCGTAGATTCTAACGGGTTTGCTCCCTTCACGTTAGCCTTCACGCCCTAAGCGGAATAGTTTCGATGGCTCCTACCTCGCAGCGTCTCTCTGGTATCTTCACCCCCAATATCGTTCCCTTGGACGCCAACGGCGACATTAACGAAGCCGAATTGCGGCGTTACGTCGACTGGTTAATCGACAAAGGGGTTCACGGCTTGTATCCCAACGGTTCGACCGGCGAGTTCCTCCGGTTCACGGTGGAAGAACGCCGTCGGATTATCGAAATCATTGCCGACCAAACGCGTGGACGCGTCCCCATTTTGGCCGGAGCCGCCGAGGCGAACGTCAAGGAAACGCTGAAAGCTTGTGAAGCGTACCACGAGCTCGGTTGCCGCGCCGTGGCGATTGTCTCACCGTTTTACTTTAAGCTCAGCCCTTCGGCCGTTTACGCTTATTTCAAAGAGATTGGCGACAACTCGCCAATCGATGTGACACTGTACAACATTCCGATGTTCGCTTCGCCGATCGACGTGCCTACGGTGCAGCGTCTGGCGGAAGAATGCCCGCGGATTGTGGCGATCAAGGATTCGTCCGGCGATTTGCCGCACATGATGCGAATGATCACGGCGGTTCGCCCGCTACGGCCAGATTTCAGCTTTATGACCGGCTGGGATGCGGCGTTGATGCCGATGCTTTTGATCGGCTGCGATGGCGGAACCAACGCAACGAGTGGCGTGGTGCCAGAGATCACTCGGCGACTGTTCGATTTAACGCTACTGGGCCGCATGGACCAGGCCCGCGACCTGCAGTTCCGCTTGCTGACGTTGTTCGACGCGATGATTCAGAACTGCGAATTTCCGGAAGGTTTCCGAGCAGCGTTGGCTTTGCGCGGCTTCAAGCCGGGCAGTGGTCGCCAGCCACAATCGGCCAGCCAGAAGTTGGAGGTCGATAAGCTGCGAAACCAATTGCAATGCATGCTCTCGGCAGAAGGTTTCGTCGACGAACCGGTCGGTGGCTGCCCAGCGGGGAAAAACGACCCGAATCCAGACGACGTCGCAAAGATCGTTCACGGCGTGGTGGAAGAACTGCGCCGCCGTGGGTTGGCTAACTAGAAAGGCCAGCTTTAGGACTTCATGATTTGGACTACGCAGATTTGTAAGGGCGTAGTCTGAAGTTTTCAGTAAGAGATGGATTAAAAAAAGGGCTCGAAAGTTCGAGCCCTTTTTTTTATTGGTGTGGATCGCTGCCGGGAAATTACTTTCCGTTGGGCTTTTTCTTGTCGTCCTTCTGCATTTGGAAGAACTGTTGCAGGTCGCCGAACGAGCGGAGCGGTTCTTTGCCTTCCTTCATCGCGTCGGTCAGTGGCTTCACTGGTTTCGGTTTGCCACGCTTCTCGCCATGACGAGGCTTGCCGCCACCTTGCTTCCCCTTGCCGTGCCCGCCGTGTGGCTTGTGACCAGACTTTTGCTGCTGCTTGGGGCGTTGGGGGCGGTCGGTACGCTGTTGGCGATTGCTGTGCCGCTGTGGCTTTTCCGACTTGGGAACTTCCTTGGCGGGATCGATCGCGGTGAGCGAGACACGGCGACGTTCGCGGTCGATTTCTATAACCCACACACGCAGCACATCGCCGACGCTGACCACTTCATGGGGATCGCCCACATAGCGGTCCGCCAGCCGGCTGATATGGACCATGCCGCTGTCATGCAGACCGATATCGACGAACGCACCGAAGTCGACGACGTTCAGCACGGTGCCCATCATTTCCATGCCGGGCTCTAGGTCTTCCAGCTTCAGCACGCCTCGGCGGAACAGCGGTGGTGGGAAATCGGCACGCGGGTCGCGACCAGGCCGGGAAAGGGCCCCCAGGATGTCGCGAGCCAAGTGAACACCCACGTTCAGCTCTTCGGCCAGTTGCTCGACGTTGGCCGAAGTGATCTTGGCGACCAGCTGTTTGTGCTGTTCGTCGGACGCGGCAATTTCCACTGGCACCGGCTGCGGAGCTGGTGGTTCGGCGGTTGTTTCTTCGTCGGATGCAGTTGGCTCGGTGGTGGCCGTTTCTTCGCTGCTGTCCGTCGCTGCAGGTTCGGCCTCGGACGAAGCTTCTGCGTCTTCAGCAGGCTCAGCAGAAGCAACCGTTTCGGCGACTTCGCTGGGGGCTGAATGTTCTTCGCTCGCCGGTGCTTCCGCGTTTTCAGCCGGAGCCTCAACAGCCGCGGCTTCTTCGGTAGGCGTTTCCTCGGCGGGCGTCTCTGCTTCCGGCTCTGGAGCCAACAGCGCACTCGCTGGCGTCTTCGGTTTGATCGGCGGGGGCGAAGGAACCGTCGACAAGACTTCGGTCAGCGAACAGCCGAGCTTTTCGAGAAGCTGGGTGGCAACGTCATAGCTTTCCGGGTGAATCCAGGTAGCGTCCAACGGATTTTCGGTCGGCACGACCTTCAAGAACCCAGCAGCTTGCACGAACGTGGCTTCACCGATACCGGCGACTTCGCGAATTTCTTCTCGCGAGCGGAACGGACCGTTGGCTTGGCGATGCTCGTAAATGCGCCGAGCAGTCAGCTGGTTGAGTCCTGAGACGTAGCTCAAGAGGGCCGGGCTGGCCGTGTTGACGTCGACGCCGACGTAGTTCACGCAAGACTCGACCACATCGTCCAGCGAATCGCGGAGATGCTTGGCTTTCACGTCGTGCTGGTACAAGCCCACGCCGATGTTCGACGGGTTAATCTTGACCAGTTCCGAAAGAGGATCGAGCAGGCGACGACCGATGCTGATTGTGCCTCGGATCGTGGCGTCGAACTTGGGGAATTCCTCGCGGCCCAGTTCACTGGTCGAGTAAACACTAGCCCCAGCTTCGTTGACAATCAGATAGCAGAGATCTCGATCTTTCAACTCGTTAGTAATCGCCCCGGCGACGATTTGCTCGGTCTCGCGACAGGCCGTGCCGTTGCCAATCGCAACTATCTGCACGTCGTACTGCTTGATCATTTCGACAATACGCGAACGGCTCTTTTCGACGCGATCTTGCGGGCCAATCAAGTGAATGACGCCGGTCCCCATGACGTTGCCAAACGGGTCGATCGCGACCAACTTGCAACCGCTGCGGAAACCAGGATCAATGGCCAATACGCGCTTGCCTCGTACTGGCGGCTGAAGCAGCAGCTTGCGGAGGTTACAGGCGAACACCTCGATGGCGTGCGTTTCGGCCTTTTCAGTCAGTTCGCGGCGAATTTCCCGTTCGATACTGGGAATGATCAGTCGATTTAGGCTGTCTCGCAACACTTGCTTCAAATAAGCAGCGTGCGAATGTCCTTCTGGAATGACCGTATCTTCCGACGTTTTCGTGATTTTGTCGAAGTCGACTTCAATGCGGACTTTGAGGAAGCGGGTCCGATCGCCACG